>JBGTKN010000065.1:0-5212 GCA_041744615.1 Hyphomonas sp.
AGTTCGGCGAACTGGGCGGCGTCGTTGGCGTCAGCGATGGCGCCGGGGCGCAGGCCGTCGCCGAGGGAAAAGGAGACGTCATACTGGCGCATGATGTCGCAAATTTCCTCGAAATGGTCGTACAGGAAGGATTCCCTGTGATGCGCGAGCATCCATTTCGCCATGATCGAGCCGCCGCGCGAGACGATGCCACAGACGCGCTTGGCAGTGAGGTGGATATAGGCGAGGCGCACGCCGGCATGGATGGTGAAATAGTCGACGCCCTGTTCGCACTGCTCGATCAGGGTGTCGCGGTAGACGTCCCAGGTCAGGTCCTCGGCAACGCCGTTCACTTTTTCGAGCGCCTGGTAGATCGGCACGGTGCCGATGGGCACGGGGGAGTTGCGAAGGATCCATTCGCGGGTGTTGTGGATGTTGCGGCCCGTAGAGAGGTCCATCACGTTGTCGGCGCCCCAGCGGATCGCCCAGACCATTTTCTCGACTTCTTCCTCGATGGACGAGGCGACCGCCGAGTTGCCGATATTGGCGTTGATCTTGACGAGGAAGTTGCGGCCGATGATTTGCGGCTCGAGTTCGGCATGATTGATGTTGGCCGGGATGATGGCGCGGCCGCGGGCGATCTCGGAACGGACGAATTCGGGCGTGATGTGTTCCGGGATGTCAGCGCCGAAGGAATTGCCCTGGTCGATGGTGGCGCGGGCAGAGTCGAGCGCGGCGCGGCGGCCGAGGTTTTCGCGCTCGGCGACGTAGATCATCTCTTTCGTGATGATGCCGGCTTTGGCGAATTCGTACTGCGTGACGGGCTCTCGCGGGCGACCGCGCAGGGGGCGGTGGCGGACGGGGAACTCGCGGGTCAAGTGCTTGCCGGCGGCGAAGCCGTTGTCTTCGGGGCGCACATCGCGGCCCTCGTACTCCTCGAGATTGCCGCGCTCCATGAGCCAGGCGCGGCGGCCACGGGGGAGGCCCGCTTCAACATCGATTGCGACGGTGGCGTCGGAATAGGGACCGGAGGTGTCGTAGACGCGCAAGGCGGGTTCGTTCGCAGACGGATGAAGGTCGATCTCGCGGTGCGGCACGGCGACGCCGGGCGCAGGGTGCGTGTAGACCTTTCGGCTGGCGGGCAGCGGTCCGGTGGTGACGGCGCGGGGCGTGAAGTCGCTTGGGCGGTTGGGGGTGTTCATTGTGGGTCTCCAAAAATGCGGAAGACCCGGGATAATCTAGCGTTCGGTTTTCCGTCCCTCGCGCCGGCATGACCCGGATCAGGTTCAAAGGGTAACTCTCAGCCCGGCCCCATGCCGGACACCCCTCGGATTGGTGAGACCATAGGCGGAATGGGGCGCGGGGAAAAGAGGCGGGCGGAACCTTTGGGCGGGCGGCGCATTCAGCAACTGGGCATAGGCATCAGAGGGCGACATCCCATGAGAATTCTGCACGCAATCCTGACGGCCGTCCTGGTGCTCTTCGTGGCCCTGATGCTGATCTTCCGGTTGATGGACGGATCATTCGAAGTGGCCGGAGCGCGGATGGACCGGATGCTTGGCGCGGCAGCGGTGGAAGCGGGTGAGGCGGCAGAGAATGTCGCCGCAGCGACGGACGAGGCGGTCAAGGATATCGCCGACGACATCGCGGAAGAGCGCGACAAGCCGAACTGATCGCTCGCAGCGACCGACCGGACTTCAAATGTCAGGCCTTCGACCGAATGACTTGACGGCCTGACGCCGATTGAGTTACTTAGGTATATGCCTAACATTCAAGATTCAGATACGCACCGACTGGATCGTGGATTCCAGGCGCTCGCGGATGCGACGCGGCGCGGCGTGATCGCGCAGCTGGCAGCCGGTGAAGCCAGTGTAGCCGAACTGGCCGCGCCTTATGACATGGCCTTGCCGAGCTTCTTGCAGCATGTGCGCGTGCTGGAAGATGCGGGCCTGATCACGACGGAGAAACGCGGCCGCGTGCGCACCTGCCGACTTGAGGCGCAGCGCCTCGCAGAACTGGACGGCTGGATTGCCCGCTACGAAGCGGCCTGGCGCACACGCCTTGACCGGCTCGGAAGCCTTCTCGGCCGCAAAGGAGACACACAGTGAGCCATCAGAGCATGATCCACCGGACCACCACGATGTCGCGCACCTATGCCGCGAGCCCGGCGCGGGTGTTCGCGGCTTGGGCCGATCCGGATATTCGCCGCATCTGGGGATCGCCGTCTGATAACGTCGAACTGCGTATTGATTCAGCGGATTTCCGGGTCGGCGGCGAAGATGTGCAAACCTGCATGGTTCAGGGCGAAGCCGTTGCCTCCGTGATTGGACGATATCACGACATCGTTGCCGACAGACGGATCATCTATACCGAGGTCATCAGCGATCCGGGCGCGCTGTTGGGTATGAGCCTTGTCTCGGCTGAATTCATCACCGCCGGAAGCGGTATGCGGCTGGAGTTGACGCTTCAGACCGTCGCCGTCGACGGCTCCGACCTGCTGGAAGGTGTCGAAGAAGGCTGGTCTAGCGCGCTCGGTCGTCTGGGTGGGCAGTTCGTAGCTGTCTGACCGGTCAGCGTTGGTCCTCGAAGAAGGCGAGCAGTGCGGCTTCGATGCTGTAGCTTTGTGGGCGGGCCGGCCATTCGTGGCCGCCGGAGAGGCCGGTGACGGCGACGAGGCTTGAGCCTCCGGTGCAGTTGCGCGCGGTGATTGTCACACCGGACGCGGGGATGGCGGTAGGCCCCGCGCAGGTTTTCGTGTCCGCGAGCCGGGCTTCTGCCTTGATGAAGCCGACATGAGGCGCGGTGCGCCAACGTTCAGCCTTGTCTTCGGGATTGCCGTCATAGCTGAGCACTTCATCATCGACGGCGTGATACATGAAGATCGAGGTGCGCGCGGGGATCGCCGGTTGGTCGGTGAAGATGGCGCCGCTGATCGCGGCGATGGCGCGGGGCGCCGTTTGCATCTGGCCGGCGAGGCGGTAGTTGAGCATGGCGCCGTTGGAATGGCCCATCAGGAAAATCCGGGTACGGTCAATCTCGATCCTCGCGTCGAGCGCGTCTAGGACGGCGTCGGCATAGGCGGCTTCGTTGATTTTTGCCTTTGCAGCGTAGGCGCAGCAGTGCACGGCGTTCCAGGTGCGTAGCTTCTCAGTGCGGCGTCTGGTTGAGCCGTTCATGTAGACGACGGCGTAACCGGCGCCGGTGAATGTGCGGGTGAGCTGGGCGGACTTGTTGGCCATCCAATCGGCGCTGCCGCCGCCGCCATGAAAGACGAGCACGACGGGGCGGGGGCCATCGGCCGCGCTGGGCGCATAAACGACGGCCTCGCGCGGAGTCCTGCCGGCTGTGACGGTGAGGGTTTCCGGCTTGGCGAGGGCAGGGGCGGCGATCAGGAGACAGGCGAAGACGACAGTCAGGTAGCGGCGCATGGAGGCTCCGGGGCGTTGGCTTGCCAGATTGAACGGGCGCCGGGCGGGAACCCGTCGTCCCGCGCCGGAAAACCTGTCCTGGTCAGCCGATCCGGGCCTTGGTTTCAGCTGTCCAGCCGACCAGAACGTCGCCGTTCACTTCTATGACCGGCCGCTTGATCAGCGTCGGATTGCCGAGGAGGAGGCCTTCGAGGCTGGAGCCGGTGGCTTTGGCCTTGTCGGCGTCTGAAAGGGCGCGCCAGGTGGTGGAGCTGCGATTGACGAGCCGGTCGCCGACGGCTTTCAGCCAGACGGGGACTTTCGCGGCGAGGTCTGCCTCAGCACGGATATCGACAAACTCGGCAGCCTGGCCGCTCGCTTCAATCTCACGCAGCGCCTTCTTGCAGGTGTCGCAATTTTTCAGGCCGAACAGCTTGAGTGTCATGCGCGTCGTCTCCCGTGATAACAGGCCTCGCAGGTATGGTGTGGGCACAGCATCCGCAAGGCGCTCAAGCGACCGGTAAGTCCTGCTTCACGATCCGCCGGTGGCGCGCACCACGCCGACGATCGGGCCCATGTCGAGACCGGATTCGTTGCGCTCCAGCGCCGGGGCGTAGACCTTGGAGACCGCGCCATCCAGATAAAGGGCGTTGGGGAGGTCCAGCTTGTCTCGGAAGAGGCGGGCGAAGCTGTGGAAGTTCACCGGCGCGTCCGAGATGACGAAGACGACGCTGTGGCCGTCAGCACTGACGCCGACGCCGTTGCGGCGGCGAATGCTGGTGCCGTCCGGATTGAGCACGGGGTGGAGTTCGCCATCGACGACGAGCATCGGGCCGGATTGGGTGGCGAAGCGCGGCGGATCCTCGCCGAACCTGTCGGCATAGGCGAGGGTTTCGGTGACGCCGGCCGCGCCGTCTTCCAGCCAGAAAACGCCGTTCGGCAACATCCCGAAATTGCCGGGGCCGGGCGTTTTGACGAGGCCCATTTCTGATTGCTGCTCCTCGACATAGAGGCCGACCGGGCGCCGATCGTCATGGTACATGCCGGCATTCATCGCGAAGATCAGGCTGCCGCCTTTCGAGGCGACATGATTCGCCAGCCGGTCGAACTGGCCGAACGGCGCGCCGGTCTCGTCGCGAAGGAAGAGGCGGATATCGTCGGTGCGGGCGTCGAAACTGCAGACGAGGTAGGGCGACAGCTCGAAGGTCACCGTTTCGCAGGGTCCTTCGGTTTTGCCATTGCAGCCTGCCAGGACGAGGCCGCAAAGGGCGAGGAAGGCGGCGCGCAGGATCATGGTTTACAGGTTAGTCATGCCCGGTCCGAGCCGCAACCTCGGCGCCTGTACGAGGCTGTGAGGCCGCCGGGCAGCGCGGCGCGGGAATCGGCCGATTGCACTCGCCGCCTAGACTTTTCACAAGCAGATGCCCGAACATGTCTGGGATGATGAACCAAGCCCTGTTTGTGCGCCTGGGGGCCCGGCCCTTTGTGGCGACGGTTTTCCTTTCAGCTGCGCTGGTGTTCCTGGTGCAGCCGATGTTCGCACGCATGGCGACGCCGCTGCTGGGTGGGTCGCCGAATGTCTGGAACGTGTCGCTGGTCTGTTTCCAGGCGGCGTTGCTGGCGGGTTATGCCTATGCGCACCTGCTCACCCACCTCATCCGGCGCGTACGCACGCAGGTGGCGGTGCATGGCGCGCTGTTGCTGGGGGCGGCGCTGGTTCTGCCATTCGAACTGACGGCGGCGCTGGGCACCCCGGACACGGCCCGGCCGGCCTCTATGTCGAGGAGCAGCAATCAGAAATGGGCCTCGTCAAAACGCCCGGCCCC
>JBGTKN010000066.1:0-7699 GCA_041744615.1 Hyphomonas sp.
CGCCTCTGGCGTGTGCGGCGCCTCGACCGGCGCGGGCGTTTCGCCACCGCCGCAGGCTACGCTAGCCATCAGGAGGACAACGAGCGGGAGGATGGTCAATGATCTCATGGAGTCATTCCTTCAGATAGCCCTTCTTTCCGGGAAGGATCAGGATATCGACACGCCGGTTTTCTGCGCGTCCGGCTTCGGTCACATTGTCCGCCACCGGACGACTTGCGCCAAAGCCCTTGATGGTCACGTCCCTGGGCGTCGGCGAGATCTTGCTGGAAAGGTTCTCCCAAACCGACCGGGCACGGTTCTCGGACAAGGTGTTGTTGGAGGCTGCCGAACCGGTCGAGTCGGTATGGCCTTCGACGGTCACGCGGATGTCGGGGCCATAATTTTGCAGCTGCGCGGCAAGCTGCGCCAGCGCGTTTTCCGCTGCCGGCTTGATCTCATGCTTGCCCACATCGAAGAGCAGCGCGCTATCGAGAGACAGGCGGATTTCGGCGCCCACGGCGGCGATGGCGTCGATATCCGCGCCGGAATGATTGCCGCCGCAGGCGACACTGGCATTGGTCAGCCTGACAAAGGGAAACTTGTCGCCTTTGCTGACGAAGGGGCCAATATCAACGTCTGACCGCGCGCCCTCGATCTCGCCGACTTCGATCCAGGTTTCTCCATCCGCAGAAATGGCGAGCAGGGTCTTTTCAATGACCGGGCCAATTTCGAAGATGTAGAGGTCCACCCCATCAACATCGACGAGTATATTGTCCGTGAACTGCGTAACCAGTTCTCCATTGCATCCCAACGAGATGAAGTCAGCGCTGTAGGTGTTGCGGTAGTCGGGTTCACCGAGCGCAGAGCCGGGAAAGTCGAAGGGCGGTTTGGACGGCTTCTCGCCCGGAGTAAAGCTCACCACCCTGTCGGCGAAGGAGAGCGCGCCAAGCGGCAGGCAGATTTCCCGCTTGCCACTGCCATAGACGAGGCCAGGGCAATCAGGCGACCCGCGGCCCTTGCCGGGTGCGTCGCGGTCGATCTTCGGCGCAGGGGCGTCAAGCGTCTTGGGCAGGACGAGGCGTATGTCCTCAGCCGTGATGCCATCCTTGCCGCTGCCCTTGATCAGCGCCTTGATCTCGGCATTCGTTGCCGTAAAGCGCCCGTCAGCTTGCTCCTGCAGCAGAGCTGTGAGTTCTTCCCTCGTCAGGGTGAACGTGCCGCCCATGCTCTCGACGAGGTGGTGAAGGGTCGGGCCGGTGAGGTCCAGAACTGGACCGTTGCGCGCCAGTTCGAGCGCTTTCCGGGCGCCGGGCGTGGCAGCAATCAGCCCGTCCTGCGAAGCACGCAGCGCGTCGAGACTGGAGCCGGATTCTGTTTCAGTGGTCTCTTCTTCAGAAAGGGCCATCTGGTCTGCGACGGGGCTGAGATCAAGCGTCGGATAGGCGTCCTGAAGCTGTTCGAATGTTCCGGCGGCGGCGCCGACCTGGCCGTCATCTGTGAAGTTGTAGAGCGCAACGCGGCCGTCGCCGCGCGGTTCGACCCAGTAGACCTTTCCATCAAGGTCGGTGACGGGAATGGCGGCCTCCGGAAGCCCTTCAGGGCGGACGGGGCCTGCGTCGGAGACCGGAGCTGCCTGAGGCTCAGGGGATGGCCCTGCCTGGCGTCCATCTGGCGCGGCGGGGGCGGTTTCGCTGCCTCCGCAGGCCGAAAGCAGGACAAGACCGGCGGCGGCCAGCAGCGTTTTCACATACGACATCAGTTCGTCCTTTGATAACTCGCCTTGATGGTCCGGTAGAACATCTCACCTTCCGTCACGCGCCACCTCGGATTGTTGTTATGGTCGGCCTCGCAGACGCCGAGCTCGTCCAGAATGCTGGTCATCTCGTCATTGAACTCAGCCCATTTTGCATCATAGGCGTCCTTGGTGCCCTGGAAGGATTTCTGGATGTCGGCTTTCTGCTGGGCCCAGGACATTTCGACGAACTGGTGGGGTTTGGGCACGGTATCGCCCATGGTAATCGCGGTGCTGACGAAATCGGCGGTGCTCATGTAGATGATCCGTAGGCGCTCATAATTGAGGAGCAGTTCGTCGAGGTCCTCAAAGGGATCACGGTAGCAGGCCTCGCAGGCGTCGTAATTGTCCCAGGCCGAGCTCATTTCTTCGTCATCCTCGCGCTCCACCGCAGGCGGACGGCAGGTCAGCGGCATGGGCGGCAGGTTTGATGGATCGGGCTCCATCGCGCGGTCAGACTCCTGCAACATGCGCAGGCGCTCGATCTCGGCTCGGTTTGCGGAAGCCTGGCGGTCGAGTGCTTCGATGCGCTGCTCGGCTTGGGCAAGGCGGTCATTGTAGGCATCGTCCACCGGAGCTTCGCCGGCGGCGGTCTCCTCGCCCGACGCATCGCCTGCGCCCGGTTCATCCTTCGGTGCGTTGCCCGGATCAAAATCGCCAGGTTTCAGTTCGACGGGTCGGCCCGAGCTTGTGGTCGGCTCACCCGCGAAGGGATTTGCGGGCGGGGAGTCCTTCGGTTTGTCTTCCGGCTTGCCGGCGGTTGCCTCCTTGTCCTTGTCGCGCGGCGTTTCGGGAGGCGGCTTGTCGACATCGAAAGGGTTGGGCCCTTCGCCGGGTTTCGGTTCAGCGCGTTGGGTTTCGCCAGGCTTGGGCGCCGCATCTGTGGCAAATGGATTGCCGGGTTCCTGGGCCATCACGGAAGCTGGCCCGTAAAGACCGGTGACAAGGCCTGCGAACACAAGGATCGCTGCGGCGCCGGTCTTGCCGCGTCGCACCAGCATCAGCCCAAGGAAGACGACAATCACCGCGAGCAGTCCTGCAATGACATACATGATCCAGCCCGGTCCGGCGCCCGCGCGCTGACTGCCGGTCAGAGCAGAGCCGCTTTCCGAGGCGGCCTGAATCCCCGGATTTGTATAGACGGTTGCCATGCTGGGCGAGGCAGGACGGCCTTCCCAGAACACGATCGTCGCGCGGGCGGGCAAACCCTCCGGTGACGCAAGCTGCACGCCGACATCGCCGTAGGCTCGCCCTTCGAAGAAAAAAACGCCGTCTCGGCCGGTCGAGCCGGACTGAACTGGCTTGCCCCAGTTCTGGCGATGCAGGGTGACGTCCAGCGGACGCGATGCGCTTGCGGCGATAACCTGGACCGAGAAAGGGGAAGAGACGTTGGTGCCGCGCACGTAATACCGCAAGGGCGTCTCTGCGACGATCACTTCCATCGAGGCGAAGCGTCCTGGTTTGTCCCGGCGTTCTTTGTAGTCGAGCTTGACCGCCTTGATATCGTCACCTGGCGGTGTGGCGGGTTCCGCCAAAGCTGCTGAGGCCAATACGATTCCAGCCAGCATGGCTGTCAGCAAACGCAGAAGCGGCATCGGCAATCCCCTAGTAATCAGCCGTGAAGCCTAGATTGCCAGCCAAACTGTCGCAGCCCGTCTCCGGGATCAACTAAAAAATCCCGACTTTCATGCCCAATTTGCGGCCTGAAGGCTGAGCGTCGGCCCCTTTCTTCCGTGTTCGCTTCGATGACGGACCGCTACTGCTCCAGAAGGAAAAATCACGGGAAATCCGTTGTTCTTGCAGAGAGAATCGATCGTGCACCTCCCATTCCCTTTGCCGACTTCGCAGCTGATGATCTGGACCATCTGTAACATCGTTTACGCAAGGCTAACGCGGAGTTAGGTCTATCTTAAGGTGTGCCGGATAAGGAACGAAAAGAACCAAGTATCTGAAGCGGGCGATCTTCTATGCAGAAGCGCAGATCAATTTGTTCGAACACGAAAGGCTCGGCAGCAATCGAATTTGCGATGATTGCGCCTGTCTTTCTTTTCATGGTGCTCGGACTGGTCGAGTTCTCCATCTACGTGTTCCAGCGAAACTTCGTGAAGCATGTCCTCTACGAGACCGCCCGCAACATCTCGACAGGAGAAATTCAGTCGGCAGATGATCCGCTCACTGCGTTTAAGGATGCGTATTGCAGTCATGCCGCCACCGTCGTGGTGTGCGAAAGGCTCATGTTCGACGTGCGTTCATATGACAATCTCGAGGACGTAGAATTCACGAAGGTTGAGTTTGACAAAGCCGGCGCCCCCAAAAACTTCAAATTCGAGCCCGGAAAATCCGAGCAGATATCGGTGATGCGCGTCGCGCTACCCTATAAGTTCGTGACGCCGTTCATGCAGGAGATTTTCCTCGGCGACTCCAAGAATGCAATCGTTGTTGGCTACACGGTCTCCAAGATCGAACCGTTCGGGTGCCTGAAATCATGCGGCTGAGGTGCATGCGCGCGTGGTTGACCGACACCCGCGGCCTGGCGGCGGTGGAGTTTGCCCTCGTGGTCGGCCCTCTGATGATATTCATGCTGGCGACTTTCGAGGTCACCTTGCGGATGCAGGCGGCGGATGAATTTGAACGCTACGCTTTCCAGGTCGGGGACGTGCTTTCCCGGGACGAGGGGCTTACATCGGGCGATCTCGATGTGCTTTACTCGGCCGCCGACACAATGATGCAGCAAGTCGAGGTGCGAGATGAAATGCTCGATCTTGACATGGCCAGCATAGGCTTTCAGGCGGATGGTGAACCTGTCCTGCTCTGGCGCCGGTTCAGGGGCAACAAGCCGGCTGATATTGATCTCGAAGATGCAGTGGGTCTGGCCGAGGCCGGTGAAACAGTCCTGCGTGTGAGCGCAACGCTGCGGTTCACGCCGAAGATCAGCTTCCTGTCCACACCCGGCGCTGGCATGACACGCTATTCCTATTTCAAGCCGCGGACGACCCGTGCCATCAGCATGGATGGTCAGTTGACGGACAAAGGTGTGTCCTGGGATTTTTATAGCGCGGGAAGCTGATGATGTTGCAAACAATCCTCGCCTGGAAGCGCGACAAGGCTGCATCCGTCGCCGTCCAGTTCGCCTTGATCATTATTCCTCTCCTGATCACGATCGGGCTGGCAATTGATGGCTCGCGCCTCTTCCTGGTCAACTACCGGTTCCAGACGTCACTTGATTCTGCTGCGCTGGCGATCGGCACAACTTTCGGGTCCAACGAGTATCTTGAAAGCGTTGCCAAACTGTACGTCGACAAGAACTTCCAGGTTCCAGGGGCAGATGTCCAATCCGTCAAAGTCGCAAACTCGGCCGAACAAGTCGTCCTGTCTGGCAGTGTCAAACTGAACACGCTTTTCGGATCCTTCCTTGGCAGAGAATACGTGATGATCAATGCGACAACGGATGTGCGCCGGGCAGGCGGCGGACTGATGGTCGCGCTTGTTCTCGACAATACCGGTTCGATGTGGGCGAACTCGGGAGGCAAATCGCGCATCAACGGATTGCGCGATGCTTCGCTCAGCCTCACGGCGGAGCTCTTCAAACCGGAAAACTCCAAGGACGAGATCAGGGTCGGTGTTGTTCCCTATACTTCGATGGTCAATCCGGGCCTTGAGTATAGCGAAATAGTCGACACCTCAATGACAAGCGATTTTCGCGTTGCAGATCCGCAAGGTTTAACTGGGTTGGCAGCCAGCGACCTTGCGGTTCTTAAATATGCGCCGGCCGACAAGACGCAATGGAAAGGCTGTGTCTACGAGCGCGACGGCGCCGCATCGATCGATGATACGCCGCCGGGCGGGGCGAACAACTGGCGCCCGCTGATCTGGCCCATTTACAACGACAACCTGTACGAGGTTTACAAAAGCGGTGGTTCCAAGGGCCAGATTGATCCGAACACGGTTGATCCGGGGGGCAACAAGAACGCGAACTCCTTCACCGGACCCAATGTCGGCTGTCCCACACCTATTCTTCCGCTGACCAACAAGCAGAGCGACGTCAACGCGGCCCTGACGGCGATGACGGCGTGGAACCGGGGCGGGACCCTGTCTGATATCGGAATGGCCTGGGGGATCAGAGTATTGTCGCCATCGGCGCCGTTCACCGAATCGAACACGATAAAAGATACAAAAACGGGTGAATCCATCTGGGAATCGCCGCGATGGCGCCGGGCAATCGTGCTGATGACGGATGGTGACAACCTCGTCTACAATGCCGGTAATGAAGGCACCCGGGTGAAAGCCGGAACCGAAAGGTCCGACATCACCGGGTATGGGCGCCTTGGCGAAGCCAAGATGAACGGTCTTTTCAAGTCGAACAATGCCGGCACCGTTAAGACCAGGGTCGACGAGCGTCTCCTGCAGCTTTGCGAAAGCGCCAAGAAAGACAACATAGTCGTGTATACGGTGGTCTTCTCAAACAGCGCGAACGCCGCAACCCGCGCAATCTATGAGTCCTGCGCGTCCGACAAGGGAAAGTACTGGTATGCGCCTTCCGCGGAGGCGTTGAATTCAGCTTTCGGCGCGATCGGATCGGATCTCAACAAGCTCAGGATCACCAAATAGGACAAAGCGGTCGGCTTGCGCTTCAAGCCTGCCTGCGCGTTGATTGTCTCAGCGGGTCCTTGAAGCTTTTCTGAGATCAATAGCGCGCTGCTGTCGCCCCGCGATCACGGTTTGCATTTACAGGTCGTTACTGGTCCATTTGCGGCCGACACGCTCGCGCGGATCGGTACAGGGCGGTTCACAAAGGTGCGACGGCTATTTTTTTCCTCTTCCTCGATCACCGCAAGAAGCGAAGGCAGCGTCCGTGCTAGCTGAGCAGGCGCTGCAGCCGGGGCCTGATCCTGAGAAAGGCGACATAGAGCCACTCCAATGCCCCCAGCAAGGGCGGGAGTCTGGCCAGTTCCCCGAAAGGCCGCAGGACCGGAATAGCGCGCCACATCGCAGCAAAGGCGGCTGCCCCCGATACGATCGGCTTTCCTTGCTCCTGAGCGTGGAAGCGCGACAGCAAAAGCCCGGGATCAATCGGACAGCTCGGCTCGGCCTGGCTGATGTCTTCAAAACGAATGGCACTCCGGCGGTCGAGTCGCCGGAACCAGGCAATCTCGCGCGCGCAGAGAGGGCACGCGCCATCGTACCAGACCGTCACCGCTGCTTCGCTCGAGGCCGGCGAGACGTCAGGGGCTGCCGCCTGCGCTGTGAATTTCACCAAGGACACTGAACTGTCTTTCACACCTTTCGCGCAAGCCGGCTGTGCGGGACTGGGCAGCATCGCCGGTCTGGAACGCATTGATTATCCAATCTATTAAACGCACCGGAGCCGGGTGCGGATCGATTGCGCGGCTGCGACACTTACACCGACGGCGTTGTGTTTCCTTGCGGAACTCTCTGGAGGACGAGACCTAGCTATTTGAAGGCACGGATCTACTTGTCGTCCTGCTGTTAAGATGCGCCGCACGCGTGACGGGAGCCCTTCTGCAGGGCATAGGGGTTCGTTGCGTCTCGCCGCCGGTTCGCATTGCAAAGCCTCGACGCTCTCCTGATTGTTCCCGTCAAACTCAATGAGAAACCCCCAAAATGAACGATACCCCTGGTCCGGACGACCCGTCGACGAAAGAGCCTGTCTCCGCGAGGGTCCGGCGGCGTATTCAGAGCGCCCGGAAGCGGTTTCATGCCAATGACAACATCGCCGCTTTTCTTGAGCCGGGCGAGCTCGAGGAATTACTGACCGAGGTCGAAACCAAGTTCAAAGGCGTCCTCGAAAGCCTCGTGATCGATACCGAGAGCGATCACAATACGCAGGACACGGCTCGGCGGGTCGCGAAGATGTATATATCCGAAGTGTTCCGGGGGCGGTATGTCGAGATTCCGGCGGTCACGGAA
>JBGTKN010000067.1:0-2230 GCA_041744615.1 Hyphomonas sp.
CCGACGAAGCCTCGGCCGCCGACGGCGTCCAGGGCCGGCACAGCCGCGCCTTCATCGAAATCCGATCGGCCGGCCGCGACCTCGTCCAGATCGTCTATGTCGGCGAGCCGCGTCCGGTGCTCGCCGTGTTGGCCAGCCGCCGCTACGAATTCATCGCCCTGTTCGGCGCCGCGTTGCTGGCGATGACACTGGCCATCTCGATCATCCAGAATGAATGGTATCGCCGCGATCTCCAGGTGCGCGACGCCGACCTCGTGGCCGCTCGCGCCGAAGTCACCTGCGACTTGCTGGCCGCCGGCGTCATCGACTGGTCCGTCAAAGATGGACGCGTCGAATATTCCGAAGGCTGGGCCGACATGTTCGCCCAGGGCCACGGGCCGGCTTCGGAAGAAATCTTCGACTGGATCGCCCGGATTCATCCCGACGACCGCCTCGCCGCCCGCGAAACCTATCAGGCCATGCTGGAAGGCCGGGAAACCGAACTCGTGCACCGGATGCGGGTCCGGATGTCCTCCGGCCTCTGGGTTCAGGTCGTGGAACGCGGCCGCGCGATCATAGGCGGCGACGGCCGCACGCGGCGCATCGTCCTCGTCCAGACAACCGAACCCGTCGATGGCAGCGCGCTGCGCAATGCGTTCGGCGACGCGGCCGCAAAAGCCGCCGAAGCCGTGGCAGTCTGACCGCGGACGCCTCGAAGTGTGGCTGTGCAATCATGCATTCTACCAGGGGTATGCCACCCGAAGTCCGGAATGGACCCAGCGTAGGGTGGCGGAGAGACAGAAAGACGTACCAACGTTTCGAGCCGTTTCATGGCGTTTCCCAGAATCTCCCTTTTTACTGTTATTAATCATAGCACTAATGCCTATTCGTCGCTCAATCAGAACATTTGGTTGCAAACCGTTTCGGTCCGAGCGAAGAACGGGAATGCACTAGCGAATGCACTAGCAAACAGGTGTGGCGGAGAGGATTCAGCTTGGCGCGGTACGCAACCAACAAGCTCACAGATCGCACGATCCGGGCGCTAAATTCAGCCGGCCGTTACGCGGATGGTGGCGGACTTTACTTGCAGGTCCAGCCGGGCGGATCGAAAACATTCGTCTTCCTGCGCCAGTCAAATGGCCGCCGCCAACTTGCGGGACTCGGCTCCTACCCTGCTGTCTCGCTCGCGACCGCCAGAACCAAGGCAAGCGTCATCCGCGCGGCAGAGCAAGATGGGCGCATCCAATTGCTCATGGGGGCCGGCCGCGACTTCTCTGAGGCGTGCGGGGCACTGACCGCTGGCAACAAGACGACCGGCGAAGCTGCCGATGATCAAGACCTGCGAGACGAGGTCCCGACATTTCGGGACTTCTCGAAGGACTGGATGGATCGCAATCTCGTCAAACTGTCCAATGAGAAAGCCAAGGCGCAGTGGTATTCAACGCTCAAGGCCTATGCCAAGCCGATTGCCGCCAAGCGCCTCGACGAGATCGACACAGGCGACGTCCTGAAATGCCTTCGACCGATATGGACGGAAAAGCCGGAAACGGCGCGCCGCGTTCAGCAGCGTATTGAACGCATCCTTTCGGCCGCTGACGTCCTTGGCCATCGCACCGGCCGCAACCCAGCACAATGGAAAGGCCACCTCGACCAGGTTTTGCCCGTGATGCTTCATATGAGGCAGCACCATGCCGCCATGCCATACGCTGCCCTGCCCTCTTACATGGAGAAGCTCGCGGTTAGGCAGACAATGGCGTCCCTCTGCCTCCAGTTCATCATCCTGACCGCAGCAAGGTCGGGAGAAGCGCGCGGCGCGTCATGGGACGAAGTTGACCTGACGCGGGGTGTCTGGACGATAACAGCCGAACGAATGAAGGCGCGGCGTCCACACAACGTGCCGTTGAACGGCGCTGCGCTTGCCTTGCTCAAAACCCTCGATCCCGGTCCGAACCGAGGGACAGCATTCATCTTTCTGTCGCCGTCAGGATCCGGGCACTTGTCGGAAGCCGCACTCAGGAAACTAATGGCACTAACCGGCGCCGAGGAATTCACAATCCATGGGTTCCGCAGCGCCTTCCGGGACTGGGCAGGCAACGCGACCGAGTTTCCGCGCGATCTTGCTGAAGAAGCGCTGGCCCACCAGCTTGGCGCCGTTGAAGCCGCCTACAGACGTGAGCAGGCGGTCGAGCGACGCCGCATCATGATGGAAGCCTGGGCGGCTTTCATTGCGAAGGCCTGAAAGATTCCGCCT
>JBGTKN010000068.1:0-4466 GCA_041744615.1 Hyphomonas sp.
GGCGGGGCACCGGCTGGCGATGGATTCCGTCGAGCGCCAGCGCACGCTTCTGGCGCAGGGTCATGTTTCGACCCAGCGCGTGGACGAAGCCGAATCGCAAGCCGCCACGGCGTCTGCCCGGATCGACGCGGCCAAGGCACAAGCCGATACGCTCCGGGTACAAATTGACCTTGCCCGCATCACGGCGCCCTTCGGCGGCGTGGTGACCGCCCGGTTTGCAGATGAAGGTGCCATCGCCGGCCCCGGTCAGCCGCTGCTTGAGTTGGTCGAGTCCGGAAAACTCAAGGCCCAGATCGGCGTCCCGGATAGCGTCATCTCCGGTCTCGATCCCGGGAAGGCTTACACGCTGATCTCGGATACCGGTCCCGTATCAGCCACGCTGCGCAACGTTACGGGCGTCGTAAATGCCTCGCAACGCACTGTGGCCGCCGTGTTCGACATCGACGACGCGACCGCCGTCTCGGCGGGCAGCATCGTTCGCCTGTCACTGCCACGGACGATCGAGGAAGATGGCTTCTGGGTGCCCGTGAAGGCTCTGACCAGTGCCAACCGCGGCCTCTGGACCGTTTATGTCGCGGCGCCGAATGGCAGCGGCTCGCGGGCCGAAGCGCGGCTCGTGGAAATGTTGCACACATCCGGCGAACGCGCCTTCGTACGCGGCCCGATGCAGCCCGGCGACCGCCTCATCGTGGATGGTCTGCACCGCATCACACCGGGTGTGGCGATCACCCCGGTCAATTCCAAGCATGCCTCCACCGAACACGACGGCTAGGGACACGCCCGCTCCATGCGCACCCTTTTCTTCCGTTTTCCGCGCCTCACAGCCCTGGCGATCCTCGTCGTACTATTCGGCGGGATCGGTGCCTTGCTCTCGCTTGGCCGTCAGGAAGACCCGACTCTCGTCGAGCGGTTCGGTCTAGTTCTGGTGACATTGCCCGGGGCCGACGCCGAAAGGATGGAGGCCCTGATCGCGGAACCGCTCGAAGCAGCGCTGATGGAGTTGCCGGAAGTCGAACAGGTGGAGACGACCGCGCGCAGCGGGGTCGTCCAGGCCAGCATCAATATCCGCGATGACCTCACGAATGCCGAAGTGGATGATGCCTGGACCCTGGTTCGCCAGCAGGTGGCGAAAGCGCAGCAGAGTTTTCCGCCCGAGGCCTCGCGGGCTGACATCACGCGCTTTTATGTAGGCGCAAGCACGATGGTTGTGTCCCTGACATGGACCGGCGCGGACGATCCACCGCTCGCTGTCATGCGCCGGCTTGGTCTCGATCTTCGCGATACATTCCAGCGCCTGAACGGAACGGAACTGACCGAGACTTTCGGTATGCCCGTGGAAGAAGTCCGGGTCATAGTGGATGGCGACACGCTCGCCGCGGCGGGTGTCAGCATCGCATCGGCGGCCAATGCTATCGCAGCGTCGGATTCGAAAGCGCCGGCTGGGCGACTGCGGACGGGCGGGGGAACCCTAGGCGTCGAAGTCGGGGGCGAACTCGACAGTATCAGCCGGGTGAGGTCGGTTCCGGTCGTGCAGACAGACAGCGGATCTGTGCTTCGCATCGGCGATGTCGCAACGGTCATAAAGGGGTTCGAGGACCCACCCACGCGCATGGCCTTCGAGAATAACCAGCGAGCCGTGCTGGTGGCGGCCTATATCTCTCCAAACCAGCGGGTTGACCGCTGGGCGGCCGCAGCGCGGCAGGCCGTTTCCGAGTTTGAAGCCGGCGTGCCTCCCGGCATCAAGGTCGAAATGGTCTTCGATCAGAGCGGGTATACGAATTCTCGTCTTAACGGCCTGGCCCTGAATCTCGGTTTCTCGGCGCTGATCGTCTTCTGTGTGCTGTTCCTGACAATGGGCTGGCGCTCCGCCTTTGTCTGCGGCACCGCCATGCCGCTCACCATCGCGCTTGTGCTAATCCTGTTCAACATCTTCGGACACCCGCTCCATCAGATGTCGGTCACCGGTCTGGTGATCTCGCTTGGACTTCTGATCGACAACGCCATCGTGGTGGTCGATGACATCGACCAGTGGCGCGCCAAGGGATTGTCGCGCATCGAGTCCATAGACCGCAGCCTTAAGCACCTGATGGCTCCGCTTGCGGCGTCCACGCTGACGACAGCGCTCGCCTTCGCGCCGATTGCCATGCTGCCAGGCTCGGCAGGCGAGTTTGTCGGCATGATCGGTATCTCGGTTATCTTCTCTATCGTCGCCTCTTTCGTCTTGTCGGTGACCCTTGTTCCGGCGCTGGCGGGATGGTTTGACCGGACGCGGAACTGGGAGAAGGGCGAAGCCACGCGGCCGCGCCGCTGGTGGCGCGATGGCGTGTCGATCGACTTCATCTCGGATGGCTACCGGGCAACCATTGATGCCGTCCTGCGCTTTCCGCCACTGGGCATCCTGATCTGCGTCGTGCCCGCCTTCGTGGGTCTGACCCTGATGACTCAGCTGCCACAGCAATTCTTTCCGCAGACGGAGCGCGACCAGTTCCAAGTGACGCTGAACCTCACTTCGGAATCGAACCTGGCAGACACGCTCGCCATCACGCAGCGCGCGACCGAGTTGATCAAACAGAATGACGGCGTCAAATCCGTCACCTGGGTGCTCGGCGAGCCTTCGCCGCGCGTCTATTACAACTCGTTCAACAACACGCGCGGAGTCGAAGGGTTTGCGACCGGCTGGGTCCAGCTGGACGGCAACCAACGGACGCGCCAGATTGTGGACGATGTTCAGCGCCAGGTCCGGCGGGAGTTTCCGACGGCGCGTTTCCTCGCGCTGCCTTTCGAACAGGGCCCTCCCGCGGATGCACCCATCGAACTGGTCCTGCGCGGGCCCGATCTCGAAGTGTTGAACCGGCTGGGCGACGAAGTTCGCACCGTCCTTGCCCAGACACCCGGTATAACCTATTCACTTTCCTCGCTTGAGCTCGGCGCGCCGACGCTTCGTCTGAAGGCGGATGAATCCGCAACCAATCTCGCCGGAAGCCGGCTGGTCGAGCTTGCCGCCAATATCAATTCCGAACTGGAAGGCTTGCGGGCAGGATCAGTGCTCGAAGGCACCGAAGAGCTCCCTGTACGAATTATTTCGTCGGATAGCCGCAGGTCGACCCTGAGCGACCTCCAAGGCAAGACCATTGGTGCCTCGCCGGGCAACACGGGCACGCCGCTGTCGGCACTCGGCGACATGGAACTCGTGCCGAAGACCTCCACCATCTCGCGGCGTGACGGCCTGCGCACGAACCAGATCCTCGCCTATCTTGATCCCTACACCTTGCCGGCGCCGAGCCTGGCACAGTTTCAGGAACGGCTCGCCAAGACCAACTTTTCGCTCCCGCCCGGCTACGACATGCTGGTCGGCGGTGAAGCGGAGAATTCCGGAGATGCGGTCGGAAACCTGGCGGCTGTCGGCATACCGCTGATGCTGGTGATGGCCGGTGCGGTGATGCTCGTGTTCAACTCTTTCCGGATGATGCTTCTGGTGATGGTCGCCGGTGTCCTGTCGGTCTTCTATGCCTTCTTCGGCGTCTGGCTGTTCAATCTTCCGTTCGGTTTCAATGCGATTATCGGCAGCCTTGGCTTGTTTGGAATCGCCATAAATGGAACGATTGTTGTCCTGTCGCTATTGCGCGCAAGTCCGGCGGCAATGGCAGATGACATCCTTGCTCAGCGCGAAGTGGTGATGGACGCCACCCGACACATCGTGGCGACGACGCTCACCACAATGGGCGGCTTCGTGCCTATCCTGCTTTCGGGGGACGCCTTCTGGATGCCGTTGGCAGCGGGAATCGCAGGCGGCGTGGGCGGATCGGCGCTGCTGGCGCTCTATTTCACGCCGGCAGTCTTCCGACTTTCCACCATGCGGCTGTTCGGCGGCAAGCGGCAACTACTGGCGCCCGCCGAATGATCTGACCCAACCTTCGCCGCACGCAATTGAAATTCATGCCCCAGGGCGCCATCTAGTTGGCCACAGTCGCGCAGGAGCCTGCCATGATAGACAATCCCGATATCGGTGCGCCGGCGCCGGCCTGGAAACGGTTGCGCTTCGAAGCCACGGCTGCGGCCGCGGAAGAGCCGTCGCTGTCGAGCTATCTAAACGCCGCGATCCTGAACCATGTGACGCTCGGACAGGCGCTCTCCTATCACCTTGCCGAAAAGCTCGCGAGCCCGGCCATGGGTACCCAGCAGGTCCGACATGTCATTTCCGGCATCTATGACGGCGCGCCGGACTTGATCGCGCTGGCAGAGGCCGACATGCAGGCTGTGCTCGAGCGCGATCCGGCCTGCCGGGGCATGTTGCAGCCTTTCCTGTTCTTCAAAGGATATCTCGCGCTTCAAACGCACCGGATCGCGCACCAGCTCTGGCGGCTTGGCCGCGAGACTCTCGCCTTCCATTTCCAGAGCCGTGCGTCGGAATTGTTTGACGTCGACATCCATCCGGCCGCCCGCATCGGGCGCGGGGTCATGCTTGA
>JBGTKN010000069.1:0-43059 GCA_041744615.1 Hyphomonas sp.
CGTGAACACACCGCGCGGCGCCGCCTGGATTTCCTCGCGCAGCTTGTCGTCCTTGAGCGCCCGGTTGCCCTCGAAAATGACCCGGTTGATGATCGGGTTTTCGACCACGCGGATCACCAGATCGTCTTCACGCCGGTCAATCGATACATCTGCGAAGAGATTCGTGGCAAACAGGGTCTTCAGCGACAGATCAATCCGGTCCGGATCAAATGCGTCGCCAGGCTCCACGAGCAGGTAAGACTGCACGGTGCGCGCCTCGATGCGCCGGTTGCCCTCCACGATGATCGAACGGATCGTGCCGCCATAGCGTACGTCTTCCTGAGCATGGGCTTGTGTGAGCTGCCCGGTTGCTCCCAGGGCCAGGGCACTGGTTGCGAAAACTGTCGCTGCGAGGAATTTACGCATTCTCGAATACTCTTTCGTTCCTGGAGCTGAACGGCGTCAGCTGCTTCCCCGTCCGAAAACGCCGGTTTCGAGAATGTCCCCCCAAGTGATCACAACCACCATGGCCACCAAGACCAACACTCCCGCACGCAGCGCCATCGCCTCAATATGGCTTGGCATTTTTGAGCCTATCAATGCCTCGTATGCATGAAACACTACCCGCCCGCCATCCAGCACTGGCAGTGGCAACAGGTTGAAGAAACCGACACCTACTGAGATTGCCGCACACAGGCTCAGGAGCACCCAGAACAGGTGTTCCAGCCGCGCCATCAGCGGGATTTCGGCGTTCTCCATGACGGTGTTGACGATACGCCTCGACACATCCCCGACGCCCACGGGGCCAGTCAATGTGTGGAAAGACATGTTGCCCGTCACAATCTGTCCGAGCATCGTGACAGTCCGGTCAATCGCCACGCCGGTTTCCTGAACGCCGGCAATCACTGATTCGACGGGTCCGTAGCGAAGGCGGTCAAACGTCTCTGACGAGTACATCTGGATGCCTATGGTGCTTTGCGCCACCCGCTGGCCGAACGCGTTGTCGCGAACGACCTCCACCGGCACTACTGTCAGGGTTTGTTCGACTCCGTCCCGGTCGATCAGGAATTCGAGCGGCGTATTGGGGCTGAGCAGGACAGCGACCGTTACGTCCGACGCGTTGCGGATCGGCGTTCCATTGGCCTCGAGGATCTGATCCCCGGCGAGGATTCCGGCCGCTTCGGCGGGCATGCCCGGCAGGGTTTCGGCAATTTTGATCGACTGGACCGCGACGCCGTGAACACCGATAGAAAGGGCGAAAATGAGAGCTGCGAGCACAAAATTGGCGAACGGGCCCGCCAGACTGATTACGATCTTCTTGAGCGGCCCGACATCATCGAACGGCACGCCTTTCGGGGCTTCCGGCGCATCAGCGGCGTCCTCGGTGGATTGCTTGTCCACGAACGCCACAAAGCCGCCCAGCGGGATCCAGTTGATGCGCCAGCGCGTTCCGCGCTTGTCCCGCACCTCGACCATTGGGCTTCCGAACCCGACCGCGAAGGACTCAACTGCGACATTGAACCAGCGGCCGGCCACATAGTGCCCGAGTTCGTGCACAACGATCACGATGCCCATCAGGAACACGAGGCATGCGATGAACAATGGGCCCTGGCTGATTACCCCTTCCAAGCGACCATTCCTCCTGCCCGGTTCGGGGCTTGCTTCAAAACGTCCCCGGCGAGCTGGCGTCCATAGTCGTCCAGGAACGCGACTTCTTCCAGCGTTGTGCACTTGGTAGAGGCGAAATCTGAGGATGAAAAGCGGTCCAGAGCGGCTTCCACAGCCCAGGCTATGTCCAGAAAGCCACACTCGCCTCCGACAAACGCCGAAACCGCTGATTCATTAGCAGAATTTAATATCACTGGCCCCGCCGGCCCGAGGCTGAAAGCGCGCCGGGCAATGTCAATGGACCGGAACCGGCGGGCATCTACCGGGACGAAATCGAGCTGCCCGATCTGAGCGAGATCCAGACGGTCAACAGTGGTCTCGATCCGGTCCGGCCAGCCGAGCGCAAGCGATATTGGGGTGCGCATGTCAGGCGAGCCGAGCTGCGCAATCACCGACCCGTCCGTGAAATGGGCCATGCCGTGCACGATGGATTGAGGGTGAACCAGAACATCGATCCGCTCGGCCCCAACCTTGAACAGGATCGCCGCCTCGATAAGCTCCAGCGCCTTGTTCATGAGTGTGGCGCTGTCGATGGAAATCTTCAGGCCCATGCTCCATTTTGGATGGGCGGCCGCCTGCGCCGGCGTTGCCTTTGCCATATCTTCCAGCGAGGTGGTCCGGAAGGGCCCGCCGGAAGCGGTGAGCGTCAGTTTGTCGAGCGACCGGCCGTCACCGATACACTGGAAGATCGCGCTGTGTTCTGAATCGACCGGCAGGATCGACACATTCGCCTTTGCAGCGGCATCGACAAGGATGGATCCAGCGCAAACGATGCTTTCCTTGTTGGCGAGGGCGAGGTGGTTGCCCGCCCTCACCGCCGCCATCGTTGACTTCAGGCCAGCCGCGCCGACTATCGCGGCCAGGAACCGGTCACAAGGGCGCTCAGCGGCGTCTATCATCGCCGCTTCCCCGGCGGCGGCGGCGATGCCGCTTCCCTCAAGGCGGGAACGCAGTTCCGGCAGCCTGCCTTCGTCGGCAATGACCGCGATCTGCGGGCGCATATCCAACGCCTGTTCGGCAAGCGCTTGCGCGTTTTGCCCGGAAGCGATTGCCACCACCTCAAACCGCTGTTCAACGCGGTTGGCGTGCCGAATGACCTCGATGGCCGAGCGGCCAACGGACCCCGTAGACCCGAAAATGGAGATGCGCCGAATACCTGTCATGGGTCAAAGACCTAGCAGGCGCGGCACTGCCGGAACACTCAGAAAAATCAACGTCGCAAAGATGGCGACAGCACCGAGACCGTCCACCCGGTCGAGCAGTCCGCCATGGCCGGGCAGGATCGTGCCCGAGTCTTTAACCTTGAACCGCCGCTTCAGGCCGCTTTCAAAGAGGTCTCCCGCCTGGGCACTCACGGAAATCAGCATTCCGGCGATCATCCAGGGCAGTATCTCGGCGCTCTCCCATCCTGCCGCCAAATACCCGCAAAATCCACAGGCCAGGACAGCTGCAATCGCCCCGCTCCAGGTCTTGTTCGGGCTCTCCTTCGGCAGAAGCCGGGGGCCTCTTATCATCCTTCCAAAGAAGTAGGCCGCGGCATCGGAGGCCCAGACAAATGACATGAAGTACATGGCCGCCAGACGGCCGTCCCAGGGCCCTTCCCTCAGGGTGTAGAGTCCAAACACCATCGCGAAGACATAGATGACGCCAAACCCGCCCGCTATCTTTGCCTCTGCCGAGCGCGCGGATGTCCACACTGCCAGCACCGCAGAAGCGATAAAAATTGAGAGAGTAACGACAAAACCCGGCAAAGCGAGGCTAAGCCCGAATAACGCCGCGAGAGCCGCCAGGACCCATTCGCGGGGCGTTGCGCTCATTCTGCACCACTCGAACATCATCACGGCGCAGAACGCACTGCATCCGAGGGCCAGCCACCAGGACCCCATCCAGACTGCAAACAATGCAAATGGAATGAGAACGAGAGCGGTCAGCAGGCGCATAGGTAACTCGGAGAACCGCTTGTCCGGCGGTGTCCAATCGCCCATCAGGTTGCTCCAGGCGTAACCGCCCCAAATCGCCGCTCACGTTCATGATAGCGCGTGATCGCGTTCTCCAGATGCGACTTGCCGAAATCCGGCCAGAGCACATCGACGAACAGCAATTCCGCATATGCAGCCTGCCAGAGCAGGAAGTTGCTGATCCGATACTCACCGCTGGTCCGGATCACGAGGTCCGGGTCCGGAAGGTCCTTCGTATCCAGGAATTGCTCAAACCCGGCATCGGTGAGTTCACCAGTAACCTCTCCCGCAGCGATGGCGCGGGCATAAGCCGCCGTAGCACGAAGGATCTCGTTACGGGCACCGTAGTTGAACGCAATAGTCAGGTGGAACTTGCTGTTTGCCGCCGTTTCACGTTCCGCGCGGTCGACCAGTTCGGCGATGTCGGGCGGCAGACCTTCGCGCTGCCCGATCACCCGCACGCGCACGCCATCCTCCTTCAGCCGCGACAGATCACGCTGAACATAGGCTTTGAGCAAACCGAACAGCGTATTGACCTCTGCCGCCGGCCGGCGCCAGTTTTCGGTCGAGAAGGAAAACACCGTCAGGTAGCGTATGCCGAGGTCGCCGGCAGCCTCGACTGTTCGGCGCAAAGCTTCGACGCCGCGCTCGTGACCCGCCGTCCGCGGCAGCCCCCGCGCCTTCGCCCAGCGCCCGTTTCCGTCCATTATGATGGCCACATGTTGCGGCGCTGGCGGATCGCCGCCAGCATGGGATAGTTCAGGAGATGTCCCTGGGCGGGCCATTACACCTGCATGATCTCCGCTTCTTTGGCTTTAACCATCTCGTCGACACGCGCGACATAGGTGTCCGTCAGTTTCTGAACCTCATCCGAGAGCGACCGGGCTCGGTCTTCACCGATCTCGCCCGCCTTCTCCATCTTCTTTAGAGCGTCCATTCCATCCCGGCGCACATTGCGAACCGCCACACGGGCAGCTTCGGCATACTTGCCGGCGATCTTGGTGAGTTCGACCCGGCGCTCCTCGTTGAGAGCAGGAATCGGCAGGCGGAGCGTCTGACCATCCATAATGGGGTTGAGACCAAGGCCGGACTCGCGGATTGCGCGGTCAACAGCCCCGACGACCGCCTTGTCCCAGACGTTCACGGACAACATCCTCGTGTCGGTCACGGTCACCGACGCAACCTGGCTGAGCGGCGAGACGCCGCCATAAGCCGGCACGTTGATCGAGTCGAGCAGATTGACCGAAGCGCGGCCGGTTCGAAGGCCGGAAAACTCGGTGGCCAGCGAGGAAAGCGCACCCTCCATTCGCCGTTCGATGTCCTGTTTGTCATAGCTCATTCAGTCAACCCTCCAGTTTTGGAGATCGTCGTGGAAGTTCCTCGCCCATGCAAGACGTTCAAGAGCGAGCCTTCCTCCTTGAGGGAGAAGACGACGATCGGGATATTGTTGTCGCGCATCAGGCTGACAGCAGACGGATCCATGACTCGGAGGTTCTTGATCAGCAATTCGTCATAGGCGACATGTTCGTAGCGGGTTGCCGACACATCCAGCTTCGGATCCGCCGTATATACACCGTCCACCTGCGTCCCCTTCAGCAGCGCATCGCAATTCATCTCGATGGAACGCAGGGCTGCGCCGGTATCGGTCGTGAAGAACGGGTTGCCGATACCTGCTGCGAAGATCACGACGCGGCCCTTTTCCATGTGCCGCTGGGCCCGGCGGCGGATGTAGGGTTCGCATACGGCGTCCATGCTCAGTGCCGATTGCACGCGCGTGGGAACCCCGATGCCCTCAAGCACGCTCTGCATGGCGAGAGCGTTCATGACGGTTGCCAGCATACCCATGGAATCCGCCTGTGCGCGTTCCATGCCCTTGGCAGCGCCCGCCACGCCCCGGAAAATATTGCCGCCGCCGATCACGAGGCAGATTTCAGCACCCGCCGCGCGGGCTGCAGCAATCGCCTGGGCGAAGGTGATGCAGGTCGGAATATCGATGCCGAACTGGCCGGGGCCCATGAGAGCCTCTCCGGAGAGTTTTAGCAGCACGCGCCGGTATTTCAGCGGGCTCTTTTCAGTCTCATCTGCCGGCATTCTTTTCACCGATCTTTCTCAACTGTACCCAAAAAAATCCCGGCTGTGCGAAACCGCCAGCCGGGACTGTTCAAAGCCCCTCACGGGCATAAAGGCAAGCCTGATCAGGAGCCTTTTGTCATCGACGCGACTTCCGCCGCGAAGTCGGATTCTTCCTTTTCGACGCCCTCGCCGAGCTTGAAGTGCACGAATGCCTTCAGCGTCGCGCCCTGCGCCTTGAGGAATTCCCCAACGGTCTTGTCAGGGTCCATGATGAACGGCTGCTCGACCAGGACGACTTCCTTATAGAACTTCTGCATCCGGCCCACGATCATCTTCTCGATCACCGCGTCCGGCTTGCCGCTTTCGCGGGCTTGTTCGGTCAGGACGCGTTTTTCCGATTCGATCAGTGCAGGGTCGAGTTCAGCCGTGGTCGCGGCGGCCGGCGAGGTCGCCGCGATGTGCATCGCCACCTTGCGGCCGGCGTCGTCCAGGTCGCCTGAGCCTTCGAGTGCCACCAGAACGCCAACCTTGCCCATCCCGGGCGCGGCAGCGTTGTGGATGTACGAAGCCACGCGGCCCGAAGCCGAGAGTTTGGCCGAGCGGCGAAGCGTCATGTTCTCGCCGATCGTCGCGATCATGCGTTTCACCATGTCGTCGACCGTGCCTTCGCCATCCGGCGACTTGGCTGCCGACACGGCCGCAACCGTACCGTCGGTGGCAAGCGCCACGTTCGCGATGCCTTCGAGAGCTTTCTGGAAGCCCTCGTTGCGCGACACGAAATCGGTTTCCGAGTTCAGCTCGACAATCGCGCCGGCCTTGCCGTCCGCTGCAACCTTCACGGCCACGAGGCCTTCAGCGGCAGCGCGGCCGGACTTCTTGGCAGCCTTCGACAGGCCTTTCGCGCGCAGCCATTCGATCGCTGCGGCCTCGTCACCGTCGTTTTCGACAAGGGCCTTCTTGGCATCCATCATGCCTGCGCCGGTTTTCTCGCGCAGTTGCTTTACAAGTACTGCTGTAATCTCAGCCATGGCTTTGATCCTTCGTTAGATTTTTTAGCGCCGAAGCGCAGTTTCAGGCGTCGCCAGAAGCCGCTTCGCCCGCAACTTCAACGTCCGCATCGGCCATCATGCCGACATCCGACATCGCGCCGAGGTCGACGCCAAGACCGGCTGTCGATTCCGCCAGGCCGTCGAGCACCGCATCCGCAAACAGGTTGCAGTAGAGCGAGATCGCACGTGCGGCGTCATCATTGCCCGGGAAGCCGAAATCGGCATCTGCCGGATCACAGTTGGTATCGAGCACGGCCACGACCGGGATACCCAGCTTGCGGGCTTCCTGGACAGCGATCGCTTCCTTATTGGTGTCGATGACGATGATCGCAGCCGGCAGGCCGCCCATCGCCGCAATGCCGCCAAGGGCACGCTGCAGCTTGTCGCGGCGGCGCTGCAGGTCGAGCAGCTCTTTCTTGGTCAGGCCCGAACCGCCACCGGCGTCAAACATGGCCGTCAGGTCGCGCAGCTGCTTGATCGAGTTGGAGACCGTGCTCCAGTTCGTCAGCGTGCCGCCGAGCCAGCGGTGGTTCATGTAGTATTGCGCACAGCGCTGGGCAGCTTCTGCCACCGGATCCTGCGCCTGGCGCTTGGTTCCGACGAACAGGATACGGCCGCCCTTGGCGACGGTATCGCGCACAAAGACGAGCGCCTGGTGCAACGACGGCACCGTGTGGGACAGGTCCATGATGTGGATGCCGGAACGCTCGCCGTAGATGTACGGCTTCATGCGCGGGTTCCAGCGGTGGGTCTGGTGACCGAAGTGAACGCCAGCTTCGAGCAACTGACGCATCGAGAAGTCAGGTAGGGCCATAGATTTTCTCCATCCGGTTGGCCGTCGCAGGGTGGAACTACGGGTTTGACCCCGTCGCACCGGATGCACCCGCGACATGGTTTAAGTCAGCGCTCCTATACAGCTTCCGGCGGCCCCGGCAAGCCCAAACAGCCGCATTCACCGCCTCAGGCAGCCCTTCGCGGTACCACCCGTTCAACTCCCGGAATCTCCTTGAGGGCACGCTGGGCCCGCAGGCTGATCGTGTAGGTTTGGGGGAGTTTGACCGTGACCAGCCGGCCGTCCTCCAGCGGCATTTCCAGCATGATAGAGCCCCGGTCGGGGTCGGCGAGGCCTTCTAGCCGGTGGACCACGCTGGCCAGTTCGGACGGATTGGTACCGGCGGATAGCCGGACAACCAGCAATCCGGAAGGTTTCGACAGGCGCGCGGCCTCAAGTTCGATCACCCGCTCGACAATGAAGCGGGTCTCGTCTCCGTTCTGCTTGACCGAAACAGTCAACGCGATCGCTTTTCCGGGTTTCAGCAAGTCGCCGTATTGGATCAGCGCTTCACTATACACGGTGACTTCGCGCTCTCCGGTGGGGTCCGACACTGTCAGGAAGGTGAATTTTGAACCATTCTTGCTGGTCCGGTCGTTGCGGGCCCGGACAATGCCGATCATCTCGAGTGGACGCCCCTCCCCTGCGCGCTCCTCGATTTCCATCATCAGAGTGATCCTGTCGCGGTCCAGCGAGACCAGCACGTCGTCCAGCGGGTGGCCGGAGAAGTAAAAGCCGATGGACCGGAACTCCTCGTCCAGCCTGGCCTGGGCGGTCCAGGGCCTGGGGGCAGGAAGTGGTGGCCGCAGAGCAGGTTCGGCGTCCGCGAACAGACCTCCCTGCCCGCCCTGACGGTCGCCCGCAGAACTGGTGGCATGCTGGGAGAGCACGCTGGCGCATTCGAACACTTTCGAACGGTTGGGCTCGAGACCGTCGAGCGCGCCTGCGCGGGCCAGAGATTCGAAGGCCTTCTTGTTAACCTGCCGCGGATCGATCCGCTCGGCGAAGTCATAGAGGTCCCTGAACGGTCCGCCGTCGCTGCGAATGGCCGCGACGTGTCGCATGGCTTCGACGCCGACGCCTTTCAGCGCGCCAAGCGCATAGACGATGGCGCCGTCGTGCACGTCAAAGTCGGCGCCGGAGGTGTTGATGTCGGGAGCCAGCACGGGGATGCGGAGGCGCTTTGCTTCCTGGAAGAAGGCGGCCAGCTTGTCGGTATTGCCGATATCAAGGCTCATCGAGGCGGCGAGGAATTCGACCGGGAAGTGGCACTTCAGGTAACCGGTCTGATAGCCAACCAGCGCATAGGCCGCGGCGTGGGATTTGTTGAATCCGTAGCCGGCGAATTTTTCCATCGTATCGAAGATTTCGTTGGCGAGGTTCTCGGCCATGCCCTTGGTGCGGGCGGCGCCGTCCACGAAACGCATGCGCTGCGCGACCATTTCCTCTATCTTCTTCTTGCCCATCGCCCGGCGAAGCAGGTCAGCCTCGCCGAGCGAATAGCCCGCAATTTCCTGCGCCATGCGCATGACCTGTTCCTGATAGACCGGCACACCGTAAGTGGCTTCCAGAACGGGGCGAAGGTCCGGGTGCTGGTAGCGAACGGAACTCGGATCGTCCTTGCCCTGAACATAGACCGGAATGTTCTCCATCGGACCGGGCCGATAAAGAGAGATGATCGCGATCACGTCCTCGATATTGTTCGGCCGCACGCGCCGCAGCGTGTCGCGCATGCCCGAGCCCTCAAGCTGGAACACACCGAGCGTCTCGCCGCTGGCCATCAGGTCATAGGTGGCGGCGTCATCGAGGCTGCGCCAGCCGGGGCCTACTTCCTTGCCGCCTGCCGCGATGAACTTCATGGCACGGTCGATGACAGTCAGCGTTTTGAGGCCCAGGAAGTCGAACTTCACGAGGCCTGCCATCTCGGCATACTTCATGTTGAACTGCGACGCGGGCAGTTCCGCACGCGGATCATTGTAGAGCGGTACGAGATTGACCAGCGGCCGGTCAGCGATCACTACACCGGCGGCGTGAGTACCGGCGTTGCGGTAGAGACCCTCCAGCGCGCGCGCAATCTCGATCAGCTCACCGACGCGGGCATCTGCTGCGATTTCGTCGTCGAACTTGGGCTCGCCTGCGATGGCCTCATCGAGCGTCGGCGGCTTGGCCGGATTGAACGGAATCAGTTTCGCGAGCCGGTCCACCTGATGGTAGGGCATTTGCATCACGCGGCCGACATCGCGCACTACGGCCTTCGCCTGCAGCGTGCCGAACGTGATGATCATCGCAACACTGTCAGCGCCGTACTTGTCGCGGACATAACGGATCACTTCGCCGCGCCGTTCCTGGCAGAAGTCCACGTCGAAGTCCGGCATCGAGACGCGTTCGGGGTTCAAGAAGCGCTCGAACAGAAGGTCAAACCGGATGGGATCAAGATCAGTGATGAGCAAAGCCCAGGCGACCAGAGATCCGGCTCCCGAACCCCGGCCTGGTCCAACGGGAATGCCGTTTGACTTTGCCCATTTGATGAAGTCCGAAACGATCAGGAAGTAGCCTGGAAATCCCATGCGCTCGATGACGCCCAGCTCGAAATCGAGCCGTTCGAGATACACGCTGCGGTCTGCATACAGACGATCCGCTTCGGCAAGGCGCAGCTCAAGCCCTTCTTGCGCCTGAAGCCGAAGTTCTGCCGGCTCCGACCGCCCGCCTTGGGTGAACCCCGGAAGGATCGGATTGCGCGTTTCGGCCCGAACCGCGCAACGTTTTGCAATCTCGACCGTCGAGGATATGGCCTCCGGCAAATCGGCGAAGAGTGCGCGCATCGCGGCGGGCGACTGGAGATACTGCGACCGCTCCACGCGCTTGCGGTCATCCTGTCCGAGGTATTCGCCATTTGCGATGCACATCAGCGCATCATGCGCCACAGCGTCATCCGGTTTCAGGAACCTGGCATCGTGCGTGCCGACGATGGGCAGGCCGAGCTCGTAAGCAAGTTCGAGCAAGCCCGGCTCAACCCTGGCTTCGGCGTGTGTCCCGTGGCGGGTGATCTCCACATAGCATCGGCCCGGATAGGCGGCGGCGAGCGTCGAGAGCTCCGTGCGCGCATCGACCATCCTTCCCTTCTGGATATGCCGCGCGACCTCGCCTTCAGCGCCGCCGGTGAGAAGAATGAGCCCCTCCGTATCCTCCAGCAGCAAGCGGCGATGCAGCTTAGGCACGCCGTCCGGCGCATCCAGGAAAGCGCGCGAAGACAAAAGCATCAGCCGTTGATATCCGGCGTCATTCTGGGCGTAGAGCGAGAGTCGGGCCGGCTCTGACCGCGGCGCACCGTCGCTGACATCGAAGCAACAGGCCATGATCGGCTGCACGCCGTATTCGGAGAGCTTGAGCGACAGTTCGAGCGCGCCGAAGAGGTTGTTCCGGTCGGTCACCGCTGCGGCGGGTACACCATTGTTCTTGCACCACTTTGCGATGTCCGACGGCGTGATCATGCTTTCGAGAAGCGAATAGCTTGACCGGATTGCCAAGGGGATAAAAAGCGGAGCGTCCATGGTGCCTACCTCTGAGGCGTGAGACTCGCACCGAATCGGTCAGAACGCCAACGGACAATGGCGGTCTTCCACAGCCTCTTACTCAGAATAGTCGACGAGCTTGCCATCCTGCAGGGTCAGGATCCGGTCCATGTGGCGCGTCAGCGCGAGATTGTGGGTCGCGACAAGGACCCCTGCCCCCTCTTCCCGCACCATCTTGATCAGCGTTGCAAATACCCGCTCCGTTGTCGCAGGATCGAGGTTGCCCGTCGGCTCATCGGCTATCACCAGGCGTGGATCGTTGGCGAGAGCCCTCGCAATGGCGACCCGTTGCTGCTCGCCGCCCGACAACTGGGCGGGCTGATGAAAGAGGCGCTCGGACAGTCCCATATCGTCCAGCAACGAGGTTGCCTTCATCCGCGCCTCTTTCCGGCGCTTGCCAGCGATCATCAGGGGCATCGCCACATTGTCCACGGCGTTGAACTCCGGCAGAAGATGGTGAAACTGATACACGAATCCGATCTTCTTGCGGCGAATAGCCGTGCGGCCATTTTCGTTCAACTTGAGGCAATCAATGCCGTCGAGTAGCACATCGCCGCCCTCGGGCTGCTCCAGCAGACCCGCAGTGTGGAGCAGCGTGGACTTGCCCGAACCCGACGGGCCGACGAGGCCGATCAGCTCGCCGGGTGCGATGCGAAGGTCGGTGCCGCGCAGCACACGCAAGTCGCCCGCATCCGTTTTGTAGGTGCGCTCAATCGCTTTCAGTTCGAGGACGGGCGCGGCGATCATTCGAACCTCAGGGCTTTGACGGGATCCTGAGACGATGCCCAGATGGCCGGGATCATCGACACGAACATCGACATGAAGAGTGCATAGGCGCCGGTGCTGAACACTTCGTTCCAGTCAAGAATGGCCGGCAGGTGATCAAGGCCGTATTGCTCGGCCGGGAAGACTTCTCCGTCGATCGCGAGATTGATGAGACCCTCGATCGGACCAATGTTCAGGATGAAGAGTATTCCGACGATCATGCCCAACAAAGCGCCGGCCGAACCAAGTGCGGTGCCGACCATCAGGAAGACGCGCAGGACACCTGACCGGCTGAGGCCGATGGTCCGCAGGATAGCGATGTCGCGCGTCTTGTTCTTCACCAGCATAACGACACCTACGATGATGTTGAGCGTGGCGATCATCATGATGATGGTCACCAGCAGCCGCACCATCACGCGTTCGGTGCGCAGCGCGCCGAGATACGTCCGGTTCTTGGTTTTCCAGTCCCGCAGCAGCAGGCTGTAGCCTGTCGCATCCGACACTTTCTGCATAACGGTTTCGGTCGCATCCGGATTCTTGACGCGGATATCGAGATACTGGAAACGGCCCTTTGACTGGAACAGGATTTGCGCCTGCTCCATCGGCATGAACACGTACACATTGTCGAGTTGAGCGCTCCCGGTACGGAAGATATCGCCGACGACGTAGGATTTACTGATCGGGGTCTGACCAACTGGCCCGGACCGCATCTGGGAGGTGACGACTTCGACCTGGTCGCCAATTCCAAGGCCCAGATTGGCCGCGAGATATTGTCCTATCATGATGACATTCCCGCCATTCCGGCCTTCGCCGAAGCCGCCCGCAATAGCTGCGGCGCCGCCATCCTTGAAAATCGGCATGGTCGCGAGGTCGGCCGGCGGGATTGCACGGATGACGCCTCCCGTGCGCACGCCGTTCGCAGACAGCAGAACGAACTGTTCGATATAGGGCGACACGCTCAGCACGCCTGGCACTGTCCTGACGGTGTTGGCTATCTCTATCGACTCTTCCTGTGGATAGCCGTCGACCGCGGCCGCAATGTGGGGTTCACCGCCGAGCAAAGCATCGAGCAGCGTCGCGCGAAAACCGCTCATGATCGACATTGTGATGATCAGCGCCGCGACCGCAAAGAAAATACCGACGAAGGATATGATCGCAATCAGGCTGGCGCCGCCATGCTCGCGGCGGGCGAGCAGGTAACGCCAGGCGAGAGTCCGTTCAAGACGGCCGAAGGGAACGGCCACCTTCGCAGCGCCATTGTTCACGCGGTAATCCTCCGAACCGCTTCCGGGGCAGACACTTCGATCTTCTCGCCGGTCTTGCGGCGTTTCAGTTCGACCACGCCCCTTTCGAGTGATTTCGGTCCTACTACGATCTGCCAGGGCAGACCGATCAGGTCCATGCGGGCAAACTTGGCCCCTGCCCGGTCGTCGGTGTCGTCATACAGCGCCTCAATGCCCGCCTTTGCGAACTGCTCATACAGCGCGGAGCAGGCTTCCTCGCAGGCGACGTCGCCGACGCGCATGTTGATGATGCCGACCGGGAACGGCGCCACGGCATCCGGCCAGACGATACCGTTTTCATCGTGGCTCGCTTCGATGATACCGCCGACGAGGCGCGAGACGCCGATGCCGTAGCTGCCCATCTGCACCGGCACCATCTGACCGTCCGGACCCTGAACAACGGCGTTCATCGGTTCAGAATATTTCGTCCCGAAGTAGAAGATGTGACCCACTTCGATCCCGCGCGCCGAGACGCGACGGTCTGCAGGCAGCGCCTCAAAGGCCGCCGCATCATGCATTTCTTCGGTCGCTGCATAAAATCGCGTGCGCTGCTCGACGACCGGCATCAGGTCACTGTTGAAATCCAGGTCGAGGCCAGGCGCCCCGAGCGCCAAAAGTTCGCGGTCGCAGAACACAGCGCTTTCACCGGTTTCTGCCAGGATGATGAACTCATGGCTCAGGTCGCCGCCTATAGGGCCTGTGTCGGCGCGCATCGGTATCGCGGTTAGACCCATCCGGTCAAAGGCATTGAGATAGGCGCAGAACATCTTGCGATAAGCCTTGCGCGCATCTTCCTCAGTGAGGTCGAACGAATAGGCATCCTTCATCAGGAATTCGCGGCCGCGCATCACGCCGAAACGAGGGCGCACCTCGTCCCGGAACTTCCACTGTTGGTGATAGAGGTTCAACGGCAATTGCTTGTAGCTTTTCACGTAGGCGCGAAAGACATCCGTGATCAGCTCTTCATTGGTCGGACCGAACAGCATGTCCCGGTCATGCCGGTCCTTGATGCGCAGCATTTCCTTGCCATAAGCCTCGTACCGGCCCGACTCGCGCCAGAGGTCGGCCTGCTGGAGGGTCGGCATCAGCATCTCGACGGCGCCGGAACGGTCCATTTCTTCGCGCACGATCTGCTCGATCCGCTTCAGGACGCGGAAGCCGAGCGGCAGCCAGGAATAGATCCCAGCCCCGTTCTGCCGGATCATCCCGGACCGCAGCATCAACTGGTGCGAGACGATCGAGGCGTCCGCCGGCGCTTCCTTGGAAACGGGCAAGAAGTAATTCGACAGACGCATTCTACGGTTCTCTCTCGGGCTGTTCTGGACCGGCTCACTAGCCGGTCAGGTGCCTATTGCGCAAGCAGGAGCGGGACAACGAGCGCGGCCAAGGCAGTCACTACCACCCCGCCGCCGGTAGCCCAGATCGCCTTCTTCAGCAGCATCGGATTTTTGGGGGCCCCTTCGTCCGTGCCAGCCACGGTCGAGCCATCTTCCCATTGTCCCTTCACGCCGATAGGCAGAACGACAAAAAAGCTGATCCACCAGCCAAGAACAAAAACGATGATCGCGCCTGCAAGGGTCATCCGTGGTGGCCTTTTGGTGTTTCCATGAGTTCGACGAGAACGCCATTGGAATTCCTCGGGTGCACGAAGATGATCATGGTCCCGTGCGCACCGATACGCGGCTTGCCGAGCACGGTCGCGCCGCGCTTCTCCATTTCGGTGACGGCTTCGTTGATATCCGCCACTTCGAAACAGACATGGTGCTGGCCACCGGAAGGATTCTTTTTGATGAAGTTGGCAATCGGCGAGGCCTCATTCAGCGGCTCGATCAGTTCGATCTGACTATTCGGCAGGTTCACGAAGCACACTTTCACACCCTGCTCGGGCATGTCGAAGGGCGTCGTGATATCCGTGGCGCCATACAACGTGCGATATGTCTCGCAGGCCTGCTCGATGTTCGGGACGGCAACGCCAACATGGTTCAGCGGGCCTATCTTGAAATCACTCATGTCGCTTCAGCTCCTCAATACAATCACTTCGATCAGCGGGCGGATGCCAAATTCCGCTTCGCACGCCTTGCGGAGCGCCCGGCCGACAATTTTCTCAACGATCTCGTCATCCATCCGGTCACGCTTCTTGATCCCGTCCAGCGCGCGCGCGGCGGCGACGTCCAGTGGCTCCAGGCTTTCGTCCGCGATCCGGCCATCCGATTCTGAGAGGCCCTTCACTGCGATGACGGGACCATCGATCGGCTCGCCGGATGCGTCCAGGCAGACGGTCGCAAAAATCAGACCACTGACGGACAGACGGCGGCGCTCGATCAGCCCTTCGGCCGCTTCGGGCACAAGGCGCGAGCCGTCGAGCATGAGACGCCCGGCGGGCACTTCGTCGATGATTTCCGGCTCGCCGGGTGCAAGCCGGATGAGGCTGCCGTTGCGAGGCGTCAGAGCAGACTGGACCTGCAGAGATTTCGCATAGGCCGCGTGCTCGACGATGTGCCGCCGCTCGCCGTGCACGGGGATCGAAACGCGCGGACGCACCCACTGGTACATGCGCCGCAACTCATCCCGGCACGGATGGCCTGACACGTGGATGGGTTCCTTCACCATGCGGGGCGTGATGATCCGGATCCCCTGCTCTGCCAGCATGTTCTGCATCGCGTAGACCGAACTTTCGTTGCCCGGAATCAGGCGCGACGAGAAGATGACAGTATCGTCCGCCCGAAGCGAGACATTGCGATGATCGCCCCGCGCAATTCGCGACAGGGCTGCATTCGCTTCTCCCTGGCTGCCGGTGCAGAGATAAAGGATATTTTCGGGCGGAAGGTATCCCGCTTCAGATTCGTCAACGAACTCCAGGTTGGGTGGCAGGATGCCGACGGCTTTGGCCGCGCCGGTGATCTTGTGCATGCTCCGGCCGACCAGGCAAACATCCCGGCCTGCCGCGTTGGCGGCTTCGATGATCGACTTGACGCGGGCGACGTTGGACGCAAATGTCGTCACCGCCACCGCGCCCGTCTGCTGCGCGATCAAGTCGATCAGGCCCTTACGGACCGTATCTTCCGATCCCGCCTCGCCGCTCTCGAATACGTTTGTGGAGTCGCACACCATCGCCAGCACGCCGCGGTCGCCCAGCGCCGTGAGACCTTCGACGTCTGTTTTCGCACCGACCAACGGCTCGGGATCGATCTTCCAGTCTCCGGTATGCAGGATCATTCCTGCGGGTGTCTCGATGGCTAGCGCGTTCGGTTCGGGAATGGAGTGGGTCAGGGTCATGTAGCGGACGGTGAACGGTCCTGCCGTGACCGAAGCTTCGAGCGAAATGGTCTTGAGCCGTTTCGTATCGACACCGCGTTCCTGCATCTTTCCGCGCACCAACTCGGCGGTAAATGGCGTCGCATAGATAGGCGCCTTGGTTCTGAGCAGTGGGTAAAGAAGGCCGATGGCACCGATATGGTCTTCGTGCGCGTGGGTCAGGAACACCGCGTCGATATGCTCGCCCACCAGATAGGCCGGATCCGCGCAGATGAGATCGATGCCGGGCGTCGTCGCATTGCCGAATGTCACACCGACGTCGACGATGATCCAGCGCCGCGAATGGGCCGGCCCGTAGCCATAGGCATTGAGGTTCATGCCGATTTCCCCGCATCCGCCGAGCGGCAGGAATACGAGTTCGTCTGTCGTCGCAGCGCTATCGGGCATCAGGTCTCAACGGTTCCGTTTCCAGACTTCCAGCAATCCGCGGATCAGGACGTCCTGGTCATAGTGATCGATGGTTTCGCTCGCGCCTTCGAAAAGGGAGGCTACCCCCCCTGTGGCGACGACGGTCATGGGTTGACCATACTCGGCTTTGACGCGCCGCACGAGCCCATCAATCAGTTCGATGTATCCTAGAAAAACACCCGATTCCATCGCTGAGACCGTATCCTTGCCTATCACCTGGGCAGGCTTCTGGATGGCTATCCGAGGAAGTTGGGCGGCCGCCTCATGCAGCGCACGCATCGACAGATAGATGCCAGGCGAGATGATGCCACCTTCGAAAGCACCATCTGCGGCTACTACATCCAGGGTAGTTGCCGTTCCGCTGTCGATCACGATCAGCGGGCCTGGGTACTTCACATGCGCGCCGAGCGCCGAAGCGATCCGGTCCGCCCCCACCTGTTCAGGGTGGCGAACGCGCAGCTCGACGCCGGTCTTGAGACCGGGCTCTCCGATGAACATGGGCTCTACATTGAGATACCTGCGCGCCAGCGTACGGAAATTGAATTGTGCCTGAGGCACCACGGTGGAAATGACGCAACCCTTGGTTTGGGTCAGGTCTACCTTGGACATGTCGGCGAGGCGCCAGAGCCAGGAGGCGTGGTCATCGGCCGTCTTGGTCGAATCCGTTGCGCTTCTCCAGCTGTGTACCCAGTCCTCGCCGTCATGCAGGGCGAAAACAGTGTTGGTGTTTCCTACGTCAATTGCGAGCAACATGCCCTTCAGCTCCTGCGTATTTCGACTTCGCCGGCCCTTATGGAGCGGCGCGAACCGTCCGGCAATCGAAGCAGGAGGGCGCCGTCGTCCTCCAGGTCCTCGAATATGCCCTCGGTCTGGGTATCACCGGTTCGGACCTGAACCGTCTGGCCGAGGGCTTCTGCCCGTTCCAGCCAGTCCTTGCGAGTCTCCGCGAACCCATTCCGCGCCTGCGTGACACGGCGGGCAAAGGCATAGCGAAGGCTGGAGAACACCACATCTGCAGGTGTTCCCGGCCGCATGCCAAGGTCGAAAAGGCTCGTGGCCGGCTGGGTCACGTTGTCGGGGGGCGGCACTAGATTGATGCCTATGCCCGCAGCGACCCAGAATTCTCTGCCGCTACCGCCGGTCTCAATAAGGATGCCGGACACTTTCCGGCGATCAATCCGCACATCATTGGGCCACTTCACGCGTACATCGGTACCGGGCGCATGTTCCAGCACCACGTCGGTGACCGCCAGTGCGGCCGCGAAAGGCAATCTGAGGGCAACGGGCAATCCGCCCGGTTCGCGAAAGAGCGCTGTCGCATAGACATTGCCAGCGGGTGAAACCCATTCCCGATCCTGCCGCCCGCGTCCTGCCGTCTGCTGATCAGCTACGATCCACTGATCTTGGAAACCGTTTGCCACACGGCGTTTGGCTTCGGTGTTCGTGCTGTCGATGATGCCCATCCGGTGAACGGGCCAGGCTTCACTCAACGTACGAGCCCCGATGCCGCGAAGGTTGCCCATCCGCCGGTGCCTAGTTCGCTGATGAACACCATGAAAACCAGGCCCGCGATGATGGCGCACAACACCACGGTTGCCATTACCGACATGTCGACCCGTTCAAACCGTTCGGTGGGTTCATCGAACCACATGATCTTGATCAGTCTCAGATAGTAACCGAGCGAGATCACCGACGAGATGACAACGAGAATGGCCAACGGAAGCAGGCCCGCTTCAAGACCTGCACGCAAGACCTCGAACTTGCCGAAGAAGCCACCAAACGGCGGAAGGCCGGCGATGGAGAAGATCAGCACCGAGAGCATCACGGCCAGAACAGGCTTATTGCGCGCTAAGCCGCCGAGCTCGTTGATGCCTTCCACCATACCCCCGCGGCGGCGCATGGCGAGCACAGCAGCAAACAGGCCCAGCGAAGTGACTGCATAAATCGTCGTGAAGGTAAGCAGCGCAGCAGCGCCCAGCTCCTGTCCTGCCGCTACCGCCACCAGACCGTACCCGACGTTGGCAATCGAGGAATAGCCGAGCAAGCGCTTGATATTGGTCTGCAACAAGGCGCCGAGCGATCCGATGATCATCGACAGGCCGGCGATAATGGAGACGATTATCTGCCACTGGTCGATGGCTGAACCGAACACCGTAAACAGAATGTTCGCGAAGACTATCGTCGACGCCATTTTTGGGGCCGAGGCAAAGAAGGCGACGACAGGCGTCGGCGCGCCTTCATACACATCCGGAGTCCAGACGTGCATCGGCGCCGCCGAAATCTTGAAGGCGAGGCCCACGATCATCAGCACCATCCCGAACAGGGCACCAGTCGTCACACCCGCCTCTGCAATGCCTGCAAACGACGTCGTCCCGGTAAATCCGTAAACCAGTGACGCACCATACAGCAGCATGCCTGAGGCCAGCGCGCCAAGCACGAAATACTTGAGTCCAGCTTCGGAAGAGCGGGCCGAATCCCGATGGAATGCGGCCAGCACATAGGACGACAGGCTGAGCGTCTCTATACCCATGTACAGCGTCATCAGATCCGCAGCTGACAGGGTGATGCCCATGCCGAGACTCGCGAAGATGATCAGCAACGCATACTCGTAGCGGATGGTATCGTGCCGCTTGAGGAAGCCTTCGGAGATGAACAGAGCCACGCCGGCTAGCACAAAGGTGATGACCTTGGCGAAGTTGACGAACGTATTCGTGCGCACGAGACCGCCGAACGCTTCTCCGCCGCCAAAGTGAAGGGCCGCCAGGGCTGCGGCACCAAACAGAGCGAGAGCGCCGAACTTGAACGACAGCGAATTGAATCGTTCGCCGAAGATGGCGCCAAGCAGCACGCCTACAAGCCCGGCAAGTGCCAGCCAGAGTTCCGGCGCAATCGTCATCAGGATGGAGGTGATATCCAGCATATCCTACTGGCCTCCAGCCATAAGCGACAGGATCCTCAATGTGGAGCCGTCCGTGAGATTGAATATCAGGTTGGGTGCAACACCGAACAGGATCGTGAACGCCGCCAGCGGAGCGATGCAGACCCACTCGACGACGTTCATGTCCTTAATGGTGTTGAGTTCGGGGTTGGTGATTTCGCCAAACACCGTGCGCCGGTACAGCGTCAGCATGTACACCGCAGAAAAAATCACGCCGAGCGCTGCGCCAGCCGCGGCCCAGGTGGCCGCCTGGAAACCGCCCACCATGGTCAGGATTTCCCCGACGAATCCGCTGGTCCCCGGCAGCCCTACATTGGCCATCGTGAACAGCATGAAGAACGACGCGTAAATCGGCATCCGGCTGACGAGGCCGCCATATGCGGCGATCTCGCGGGTATGCATGCGGTCGTAGACGACTCCCACGATCAGGAAGAGAGCGCTGGAGATGAGACCGTGGCTGAGCATCTGGAAGATCGCGCCCTGAACGCCAGTCTCGTTGAAGGCAAATATGCCGAGCGTTACGAAACCCATGTGCGCGACAGACGAGTAGGCGATCAGCTTCTTCATGTCGGTCTGGCGCCAGGCGACAAGCGACGTATAGACGATCGCGATCACCGCCAGTGCGAACATGAAGGGTTGGAACATCGCGCTCGCGTCCGGGAACATGGGCAGCGAGAAGCGAAGCATGCCATAGCCACCCATCTTGAGCAGCACGCCTGCAAGGATCACTGACCCGGCAGTCGGCGCTTGAACATGGGCGTCCGGCAGCCATGTATGGACCGGCCACATCGGCAGTTTCACGGCGAAGGAAGCGATGAAAGCGAGCCAGAGCCAGGTCTGGATACCCGGTGCGAAGGCGAACTGTTCCAGCACTTCAAAGTCTGCAGATCCGGCCGCGAGGATCATGTAGACCATGGCGACCAGCATCAGCAATGAACCGAGAAGTGTGTAGAGGAAAAACTTGAACGCCGCGTAGACACGGTCCTTGCCGCCCCAGATGCCGACGATCAGAAACATCGGGATCAGGCCCGCTTCGAAGAAGATATAGAAGAGCACCAGATCGAGCGCGACGAAGACGCCGATCATGAAGGTCTCGAGCACGAGGAAAGCGATGACATATTCGGTGACGCGCTTGTTGATCGAGTTCCAGCTCGCCAACAGACAGATCGGCGTGAGAAAGGTCGTCAGCAGGATGAGCGACAGCGAGAGCCCGTCGACACCGAGCTTGTAGCTGATCGGTCCATACCAGGCATACTGTTCGACCAGCTGATAGCCGGTCGCCGAACGGTCGAACGCAAAAAAGGCCGCAACCGACGCAACGAACGTCGCTGCCGAGATGATGACCGCAGCAAGCAGCACGGCCTTCTTCGATTGCGCAGTCGATTCGCCCTTGCTGTTGCCGGCAGTGGCCGCCCGAATGAGCATTACGAGCAGCGCCCCCGCCAGCGGCAGGAACGTCATGACGGAAAGGATCGGGAAACCGCCCATCAGCCTGCTCCTCCCGACCGTAGCCAGAGGATTGCACCGAAGACGATGGCCGCTCCGATGATCACGAAGGCATAGTGGTAGAGATAGCCCGTATGCATGCGCGACAGGCCGCGCGAGCTCATACCGGCAAGCTTCGCCATGCCGTCCGGGCCGACGCCGTCGATGATCTTCTTGTCCGCTTTCCAGAAGATGTTGCCGAGGAAGGCCGATCCGCGCACCAGCGTTGCCTGGTAGATTTCGTCGAAATACCATTTGTTGGAGAACAGCGCGTGCAGTGGGCCGCCGCTGGCTGCGACGCGCGCCCCGATGCCGCGATTGAAGAAGTAGGTCAACGTCGCAATCAGGAAACCGGCCAAGGTCACCACAAGCGGCGCCCAGAGCACCCATTCAGGCACGTTATGGCGATCATGCAGAACGTGGTTCTCCGCGGCGCGGTAGATCGCCCCTGCCCAGAAGGTCTCGTTCTTGGCGTCCACGAACGCATCGTAGAAATAGACGCCCGCGAAGATCGCACCAAGGCTCAGCAAGCCCAACGGAATGAGCATGGTGAGAGGGCTTTCATGCGGTTTGTGGTGATGCCCGTGATGGTCGTCGGCCGGGTGTTCCTCGTTCTTCACGTCCTCGCTGTCATGCGCGTCGTGATGCCCATGATCGTGCTGCTCGCCATGCGCCGTCATCGGGCCATGGAAGGTCATGTAGATGAGACGCCAGGAATAGAAGCTGGTGAGGAAGGCGGCAAGCAGGCCGAACCAGAAAGCAAGTTGCGCAAACGACACGCTGGCCATCACGCCGGCATAGCTGCTCTCGAGGATCGCATCCTTCGAGAAGAAACCCGAGAAGCCAAACTTGGTGTGCGGAATGCCGAGACCGATGATCGCAATCGTACCGATCATCATCGCGGCATAAGTCAGCGGCATGAACTTCGCGAGCCCGCCCATTTTGCGCATGTCCTGTTCATGGTGCATGCCGTGGATGACTGAGCCGGCGCCGAGGAACAGTAACGCTTTAAAGAAGGCGTGCGTGAAAAGGTGGAACATTGCTGCTTCGTAGGCGCCGATACCTGCCGCAAAGAACATGTAGCCGAGCTGAGAACAGGTCGAATAGGCAATCACGCGCTTAATGTCGTTCTGCGCCATGCCGACGGTCGCGGCATAAAGCGCCGTGACGGCGCCGACCAAAGCGACCATGCCGGAAGCATAGAACGTGTACTCGTAGATCGGCGACAAGAGGCAGACGAGATAGACGCCCGCCGTGACCATCGTTGCCGCGTGGATCAGCGCCGACACAGGTGTCGGACCTTCCATCGCGTCCGGCAACCAGACGTGCAGGAAGAACTGCGCCGATTTGCCCATCGCACCAATGAAAAGGAGAATCCCGATCAGCTCGAGCGCGTAGACGCGCTGTCCAAAGAACACCATCACCGCTTCTCGCGCCGGCGCGGCTTCGGCGAACATGGGCGTTACCACCGCATTGGTGCGGATTGCCTCCAGCACTGGACCGAACTCGACCGACTTGAACACGAAGAACACCGCCATGATCCCGAGCGCGAGACCGAAATCGCCGACGCGGTTGGTCACGAAGGCTTTGATCGACGCGTCGTTCGGAGCCTTCTTCGTGTACCAGAATCCGATGAGCAGGTAGGAGGCGAGGCCGACGCCTTCCCAGCCGAAAAAGAGCTGGATGAAGTTGTCTGCTACAACCAGCATGAGCATCATGAAGGTGAACAGTGACAGGTAGGCGAAGAAGCGCGACTTGTGAGGGTCCTCGCTCATGTAGCCCCAGGAGTACAGGTGAACGAGTCCCGACACGCCGGTGATCACCGCCATCATGACGATCGACAATGTGTCTACACGGATGGCCCAGTTCGCGTGGAAATCGCCGACATGGATCCACGGCGTCAGCGTGATGATATGCTGTTTTAGCTCGACCGTGGCCGCTGCGGCGCCTGCGGTCAGGTAGGCATCAAAGCCCACATGTTCCGGCGCCGGCGCGCCGCCCAGGCCAGAAACATAGGCGAACAGCTGATACAGCGAGAGAGCGCCGCAGGAGAGAACGACGCCGGTCGTGATCCACATGACTACGCGGTCGCCGATCCACTTGTGGAACAGGCCTGTAAGCGCGGCGAAGCCGGGCGCCAGGACGATGTAGATCAGCAGGCTATCCGGAAGCATACTGGGGTCAGCCTTTCATCAGATCGACATTCTCAACCGAGATGTCGCGGCGGTTCCGGAAATAGACGACGAGGATGGCAAGCCCGACTGCCGCTTCGGCGGCTGCCACGGTAAGCACCAGCATCGCAAAGATCTGTCCCTCGATCGTGCCCGTGAACACCGAGAACGCGACGAGGTTGATGTTCACCGACAGGAGGATCAGCTCGAGCGCCATCAGAATGACGATCACGTTCTTGCGGTTCACGAAGATGCCGACCACGCCGATTGTGAACAGCGCCGCCGAGACGATCAGGAAATGCAGGATGCCCAGTTCGGTCATGTCAGATGCCCTGCCCCGGAGTCGGGTCCTTGAGTTCGGTGGCGTCCACGCGGCGGCGTCCGGTTTGCTTGCCGACATCCTGGCGTTTCACATCGGGGCGATGCCGGAGCGTCAGCACGATGGCACCGATCATCGCGACCAGCAGGATCACGCCGGCCAGCTGGAACAGCAGTAAGTACTGCGTGTACATGACGGCCCCGATCGCTTCCGCGTTGGTCTCGGCGCCCGGTGACGGATCAAACCCGTCAAAGTTCAGCGACCCACTCGCAGCCCAGACAAGTGCCAGTTCGGCCACGAGGATCAGGCCTATGAGCAACGCAAACGGCCAATAGCCGAGGCTGCCCTGCTTCAGCTCGACGAAGTCGACATCCAGCATCATCACGACAAAGAGGAACAGGACCGCGACCGCGCCGACATAGACGACGATCAGCAGCATTGCGAGGAACTCGGCGCCGATAAGCACCATCAAGCCGGCCGACGAGAAAAAGGCGAGGATCAGCCACAGCACCGAGTGCACGGGATTGCGCGCCGCAATCACGAACAAGGCCGACAGGATCACGATTGCCGCGATCAATCCAAATGCGATCAGTGCCAATGCCTTCTCGCCCCTTTTCTGTTCCGGTGAAGCCCCTGCCCGCCGGTCTGCGTTACTAGTTTAGGCCCGCTACCGGTACGGAGCGTCCAGCTCGAGATTCTTGGCAATCAACCGTTCCCAGCGATCGCCGTTCGCAAGGAGTCGTTCCTTGTCGTAGAAGAGTTCTTCGCGCGTCTCGGTCGCGAACTCGAAATTCGGCCCCTCAACGATGGCGTCGACCGGACAGGCTTCCTGGCAGAAGCCGCAATAGATACACTTCACCATATCGATGTCGTAGCGTGTCGTGCGGCGCGCACCGTCTTCGCGCGGTTCGGCTTCGATGGTGATTGCCTGCGCCGGACAAATCGCCTCGCACAGCTTGCACGCGATGCAGCGTTCCTCACCGCTCGGATAGCGGCGCAGCGCGTGTTCACCCCGAAAACGCGGCGATAAGGGGTTTTTCTCGAAAGGATAGTTCACGGTCGGCTTGCGGCGGAACATTTCCAGCGTGGCCACCCAGAAGGCGCCGAGGAAATCTGTCAGAAGGGCGCCGCGAAGGGTCTGCGCGAGACTCATGACTGCACTCCGAAATAGGTGACATAGCCGGCAACCACCAGAACGGCCCCGAGCGAGGTCGGCAGGAAAATCTTCCATCCGAGGCGCATCAGCTGGTCATACCGGTAGCGCGGCACGATCGCCTTCACCATCGCGAAGAGGAAGAACAGGAACAGTATCTTCAGCATGAACCAGAACAGGCCAGCGAGGCTGATCAGGAGCGGCGGCATCGAGTCCGCAATGTTCGATCCGATAGCCACCGGACCGTGCCAGCCGCCCAGGAAGAGGATCGTCATCATCGCGCACATCAGCACGATGTTGAGATACTCGCCGAGCATGAAGAGCAGGTATGGTGTCGAGCCGTACTCGACCTGGTAACCGGCAACGAGTTCGGATTCCGCTTCCGGCAGGTCAAACGGAGGCCGGTTGGTTTCTGCCAGCGCCGAGATGAAGAAAATCACAAACATGGGGAACATCACGACGATCAGCGGGAAGTTCTGAAAGCTGAATGCATGCCAGTTCTGGAGCCCGCCGGCCTGGTTGTTGACGATGTCGCTGAGGTTCATCGAGCCGACCATGAGGATGACGGTGATGATCACGAAGCCGATGGAGACCTCGTAGGACACCATCTGCGCCGCTGACCGCAACGCGCCGAGGAAGGGGTATTTCGAGTTCGAGGCCCAGCCACCCATGATGATGCCATAGACGCCTAGCGAACTGATCGCGAAGAGGTAGAGGATTCCGACATTCAGGTCGGAAATCACCCAACTTGTTCCGCTTTCGGTGCCCGGCGCGACGGGAATCGCCGCCCAGGCTGCAAAGGCGAGCGTACAGGTCAGGATCGGCGCGAAGATGAAAACGAACTTGTTGGCGCCCGCCGGAATGACGATTTCCTTGAGCAGGAACTTGCCGAAATCCGCGAAGGACTGGAGCAGGCCGAAAGGGCCGACCACGTTGGGGCCCTTGCGCATCATCACGCCGGCCCAGATCTTCCGGTCCAGCAACAGCAGAAACGCAATCGAAAGGAGCAGCACAAGTGTGAAAAGCCCGATCTGGCCGAGCACCAGAAGCGGCCCCCAGAGGCTCCCCAAAGACTCGATTGCATTACTCATGGCGCCGCCCTACTCCGCTGCTATCGCGGTGTCTAGGCTGGTCGCCAGCGCTGAACACTCGGCCATTGTGCGGGACGCACGGGCGATCGGATTCGTCAGGTAAAAGTCTGAAATCGCAGGCGCGAAAGCCTCACTGCTGAGCGCGCCGTCCGCTGCCGCAACCGAAGCCAGAAGCGCCGCAACACCATTTGCGCCCGGTGCGTACCCGCGGCCGGAGAAGGGCGTGTGTTCACCCACTTTGCCGCGCAATACCGCGCGCAGATCATCGGCTGTGTCATACGGGAGCACTTGGCCGATCAGTCCGGACAGGGCACGAAAGATTGCCCAACCCTCGCGCGCTTCGCCCTTTGGCTGAACCGCCCGCGTCGTCATCTGAACCCGGCCTTCGGTGTTCACGTACGTCGCCGTGATTTCGCTGTAGGCCGCGCACGGCAATACGATGTCCGCCCGCGCGGCGCCAGCATCGCCATGAGAGCCAACATAAACCACCTTGGCCGCGCCGAGTTGCGACAGGTCGACTTCGTCGGCTCCTAGCAGCACGACCGTCTTCAGGCCGCCGCCGAGAATTTCCCTGGTCGCTTTGCCGCCCTCAGCCGGTACGAAGCCGGTATCGAGCGCGCCGACCCGGCCCGCCGCCGTATGCAGCATGCCGAATCCGGCCCAGCCTTCGGCGACCGCACTGATCTCCTGCGCCATAGCGCGCGCCACAGCGAGGATCGCCGCGCCGTCGCTGCGGCACGCAGCCGCCTCGCCCACCACAATCATCGGTCGCTTCGCGCCCTCAAAGAATTCGCGTACTGCAGCGCCGCTCAGCGCGTCGGCGCCAGTTCCAAGGTGCGTGTACGGATAGGTCAGGTCGGCGACTTCACCGATCACGGCGACCTTCAGATTGCCCCAAAGCCAGGACTTTCGGATGCGCGCGTTCCAGACAGCCGCCTCGACGCGCGGATTGGCGCCGATCAGCAGCAGCGCGTCGGAGTCTTCGACGCCCATGAAGGTCGGGTTGAGCAGATAATGCTCGCGCACGCCGCTGGTGCCGTACTGCGCGCCTGCGGGACGGCAGTCGGTATTCTTGACACCGAGCCCCCGAAAGAAATCGAGTGCTGCTTTCGCTTGCTCCACTTCGACCAGATCGCCGGCGATGACGCCGATCTGATCGGCGCCGGCTGAAAGTGCATCTTTCACGGCGTCCAGTGCTTCTGGCCAGGAAACCGCCTGCAGTTTGCCGTTCTGGCGCAGGTAGGGCCGATCAAGGCGCTGACGGGCGAGGCCGTCCCAGACGAAGCGGGACTTGTCCGACAGCCACTCCTCGTTGATCTCCTCATTCGTTTCCGGAAGGATGCGCATCACCGCTGGGCCCTTGGCGTCGATCCGGATCGCCGAACCCATCGCATCCATTACGTCGATCGAGGAGGTCTTGCGCAGCTCCCAGGGGCGCGCATTGAAGGCGTAAGGTTTCGAGGTCAGCGCACCGACCGGACACAGATCGATTACGTTGCCGGACAGTTCCGACGTCAGAGACTTTTCCAGATAGGTCGTTATCTCGGCGCTCTCGCCGCGCGAGATCATGCCGATCTCCTCGACGCCCGCCACTTCGGCCACGAAACGCACGCAGCGCGTGCACTGGATGCAGCGCGTCATGATCGTCTTGACCAACGGGCCCATGTACTTGTCTTCGACCGCACGCTTGTTCTCGTCATAGCGGCTGTCGGAACGGCCATAGGCCACTGCCTGGTCTTGCAGGTCACACTCGCCGCCCTGGTCGCAGATCGGGCAATCCAGCGGGTGGTTGATCAGCAGGAATTCCATGACTCCGTTGCGCGCCTTCTCGACATAGGCGCCCTTGGTGCGGATCACCGGGGGCGAGCCGTCCCGGTTCGGACGAAGATCGCCAACGATCTGCGCGCAGGAGGCCAGCGGCTTCGGCGCGCCTTCCCACTCGACGAGGCACATGCGGCAATTACCGGCCACCGACAGGCGTTCATGATAGCAGAAGCGCGGAATCTCCGCGCCGACTTCCTCGCACGCCTGCATCAGCGTGTAAGCTTTCGGCACTTCGACTTCAACGCCGTCGATATTGAGCTTGAACGTGTCTGACATGGCCCTACTCCGCCGCGATCACGGCGCCCTGAACGAGGGCGCGCGGCTGCCGGTAGCGATTGATGCGTTCTTCGATCTCGTGGCGGAAGTGGCGGATCAGGCCCTGGATCGGCCAGGCCGCCGCATCGCCGAGCGCGCAGATCGTGTGCCCTTCGACCTGCTTGGTCACGTCCAGCAACGTGTCGATCTCGTCATGCGTAGCCTCGCCGCGCACCATGCGTTCCATCACGCGCCACATCCAGCCGGTGCCTTCGCGGCACGGCGTGCACTGGCCGCAGCTCTCGTGCTTGTAGAAATAGGCAAGCCGCGCGATCGCCTTGATCAGATCGGTCTGCTTGTCCATCACGATAATCGCCGCCGTGCCGAGACCTGACTTGAGGTCGCGCAGCGTGTCAAAGTCCATGTAGGCGTCCATGATCTGCTCGGCCGGCACCATAGGCACCGACGAACCGCCCGGGATCACGGCTTTCAGGTTTTCCCAGCCGCCACGAATTCCGCCACAATGCGTTTCGATCAGTTCACGGAACGTGATCGACATCTCTTCTTCAACATTGCACGGCTTGTTGACGTGCCCGGAAATGCAGAACAGCTTGGTTCCCGAATTGTTCGGACGGCCAAACCCGGCAAACCATTGCGCGCCCCGGCGCAGGATCGTCGGCACAACCGCGATCGACTCGACATTGTTCACCGTCGTCGGGCAGCCATAGAGGCCCGCATTCGCCGGGAAAGGCGGCTTCAGGCGCGGCTGGCCTTTCTTGCCCTCAAGACTTTCGAGCAGCGCAGTCTCCTCGCCGCAGATATAGGCGCCGGCGCCGTGGTGGACGTAAAGGTCAAAGTCCCAGCCGTTGAGATTGTTGGCTCCAATCAGGCGCGCCTCATAGGCTTCCTTGACCGCCTTCTCGAGCGCATGGCGCTCTGCGATGTATTCACCGCGGATGTAGACATAGCATTTGTGGGCGCGCATCGCGCGGCTCGCCACCATGCAGCCTTCAATCAGCAGATGAGGATCATGCCGCATGATCTCGCGGTCCTTGCACGTGCCGGGCTCAGACTCGTCGGCGTTGACGACGAGATAGTGCGGCCGGTCGCGCACTTCCTTCGGCATGAACGTCCACTTCAGGCCGGTTGGAAACCCTGCTCCGCCGCGCCCGCGCAGGCCAGAGGCCTTGATCTGGTCACACAGCCAGTCCGGCCCGAGATCGAGCATTTCTTTCGTCAGGTGCCACGCACCGCGCTTCTTGGCGGCTTCGAGGTCCGGCGAGTGCAGTCCGTAGAGGTTCGTAAAGATGCGATCCTTGTCCTGCAGCATCAGTCTTTCCCCCGGCCATAGTCGCGGTCGTGTTCATCGAATTTTCCGTCCGCCAACAGCTGAGCCTGAGCGACCCATTTCTCACGGTCGATCCGGTCGTTGAAGTCGAGCAGTTTCTCGACCTCATCGACCTTTTCCTGGCTCCATGCAGCAATGTGCGCATACTGAGTAACGCCCATGTCATTCAGAAGCTGCTCGTATTTCGGTCCCACACCATTGATCCGCTTCAAGTCGTCAAACGTGCTTGCGCGCGCGTCTTCAGCTTTCTCCGGCTCCGTGTTTTCGTTCACCTCGGCGGGCTCTTCGCGGTGCACGTTCGTCGGCCCTTTTACGTCCGGACGGCCAGTCGCCTCAGGTGTCGGCTCTGGCGGCTTCGGCAAGTTCGGCAGCAACGACATCCTGTTGCGACTTCCGTCGAACAGGCCCGGCTCGGTCAGAACCGCCGTGCCGCCTTCGGGCGCGCTGTTGACGCGGTCAATCTGCGGACCGGGCGTCACATCTGCGCCATTACGCAGACGGGCGAGAATGGACGCGAGCGTCTCCGGCGTCAGGTCCTCGAAATAGTCGTCGTTGATCTGAACCATCGGCGCATTCACGCAGGCGCCGAGACACTCGACCTCTTCCCAGGACAGACGCTGGTCATCGGTGACGTACATAGGCTTGCCGATTTCTTTCGTGCAAACGTCCTTCAGCGCTTCGGCGCCGCGCAGCTGGCACGGCGTCGTGCCGCAAAGCTGGACGTGGAACTTTCCGACCGGCTGCAGCCGGAACATCGTGTAAAAGGTCGCCACCTCGTAGACGCGAATGTAGGGCATCTCGAGCCTGTCGGCGACTTCACGCATGGCCGGCTCGGACAGCCAGCCATTGTTGTCCTTCTGGGCAAGCCAGAGCAACGGGATCACCGCCGAGCGTTGCTTGTCGGCAGGATACTTCCCGCGCCAGAACGCAATCTTCTCTTCTGTCTCGGACTTGAAAGCGAAACTGTTGCCGCCCGCTTCAAGGTCAAACCGGCGCAAGGCCATCTATCGCTCCTTTGGCGCGGGCACGGTCACGCGCCCCGCCTCGTCAATTGGCCAGAACGGATTGTAGGCGACTTCCCAGGCGTTGCCTTCCGGGTCCGCAAAGTAACCCGAATATCCGCCCCAGTAAGTCTTGTGCGGCGCCTTCGGAATGCGCACGCCGGCCTTGCCAAGCCGGTCGAAAATGGCATCGACCTCCTCAACAGAGCGCGCATTGAACGCAATCGCGAAGCCCTTGAATTCACCCTTCCGGTCATCGGCTACCCCAGCGTCGTTCGCCAGTTTGGTCTCGTCCCAGAGGCCGAGCGCCATGCCGCCCGCATTGAAGAACGCAACCTCGCCCTTCACGCCCCGGTCCTCGAAACCGAGAACCTCCGTGTAGAAACGAACCATCCCGGCAAGGTCCTTGACCCCGACTGTTACGATCGAGACGCGCTGCTCCGGAAGCACGGCCATCAGACAGCCCCCGCCCGCGCAAAATCCACGCGGATGATCTTGCCGTCCTTCAGCGTGTAGATCGCCGCCACTTCAAATCTTTCGCCGCCCGGCGCGCGCTCCACCCGCTCGTGATCGATCACGGTTGTCCCGAGATCGATACGGTTGGCCAGTTTCGCGTGGTTCTTGGGGAACTCATAGAACAGTTCCTCATGCCGTTTGCGGATCGCCGCGATCCCGCGGTGCGTGACCTCGCCGTTGAGGCCCGCCAGCACGGCATCCTCGGCATAGCAGGCCAAGAAGGCTTCGATATTCTGGTTGTTGTAGGCGTCTAGCTGTTTCTGGACGAGTTCTGCAGAGGCGCTCACCGGTCAACCTCCCCGAACACGATGTCGAGCGACCCCAGGATCGCGGACACGTCGGCCAACATGTGACCTTTGGAGAGATGGTCCATCGCCTGCAGGTGCGGATAGCCCGGCGCGCGGATCTTGGCGCGGTACGGACGGTTCGTGCCATCGGCCACGAGGTAGACCCCAAACTCACCCTTGGGCGCTTCAATGGCTGCGTAGCACTCGCCTGCCGGAACGTGGAAACCTTCCGTGTACAGCTTGAAGTGATGGATCAGCGCTTCCATCGAATTTTTCATTTCGGCGCGGCGCGGCGGGGCCAGCTTGCTGCCCGCGACGAGAACCGGACCCGGTCCTTCCTTCACCAGCAAGGCAATGCACTGCTGGATGATCTTGGTCGACTCTTTCATCTCTTCCATGCGGCAGACATAGCGGTCGTAATTGTCGCCGTGCACGCCGACCGGAACCTTGAAGTCGAGCTCCGAATAGCATTCGTAGGGCTGCGAGCGGCGCAGGTCCCAGGCGAGCCCGGTGCCGCGTACCATCACGCCCGAGAAGCCCCAATCCATGATCGTGCGCTGATCGACCACGCCGATATCGACATTACGCTGCTTGAAGATGCGGTTCTCGGTTATCAGGTCCTCGATGCGGGCCATCTTCTCCGGGAACTGCTCGCACCATGCGGCAATATCGTCGATCAGCTTCTGCGGAAGATCCTGGTGAACGCCGCCGGGACGGAAATAGGCTGCATGCATTCGGCTGCCGGACGCGCGCTCATAGAACACGCACAGTTTTTCGCGTTCCTCGAAGCCCCAGGTGATCGGAGTCAGGGCGCCGCAATCCATTGCCTGCGTCGTCACGTTGAGGATGTGCGACATGATCCGGCCGATTTCCGAATACATCACGCGGATCAGACTGGCGCGGCGGGGAACGTCCACGCCAAGCATCTTCTCAATCGCGAGGCACCAGGCATGCTCCTGGTTCATTGGCGAACAATAATCGAGCCGGTCGAAGTAAGGCAGGCCCTGAAGATAGGTCTTGTACTCGAGCAGCTTCTCGGTGCCACGGTGTAACAGGCCGATATGGCTGTCGATCCGGGTCACGACTTCGCCGTCGAGGTCCATGATCATCCGAAGCACGCCGTGCGCCGCCGGATGTTGAGGCCCAAAGTTCAGCGTGAACTTGCGGTCGTCCTGTTCGAGAAGGTGGGCTGTGTCGGCCATAATGTCAGGCGCCTCCGCCGGCTTTTTCGTCACCCGGGATTTCGGACGTCATTCCTTCCCAGGGCGAAAGGAAATCGAAGTTCCGGTATTCCTGAACCAGCTTGACCGGCTCGTAGATCACGCGTTTCTCGAGGTCGTCATAGCGAACTTCGTAATTGCCGGTCAGCGGGAAATCTTTGCGCAGCGGGAAGCCCTCGAAGCCGTAGTCCGTGAGGATGCGGCGCAGGTCCGGATGGTCGGAGAACTGTATACCATACATGTCGAACGCCTCGCGCTCGAACCAGTTCGCCGCCGGCCAGATCGGCACGCTGCTGGCCACGGGCGTCTCCTCATCGGTGCGGACGCGGATGCGCACGCGGTGGTTCATCCGCATGGAGAGCAGATGGTAGACGACCTCGAACCGCTCATTGCGTTCAGGATAGTCGACGCCGCAGATGTCGATCAGCGTCTCGAAATTGCACTGCTGGTCGTCGCGCAAGAAGCGCAGCAGCGGCAGGATATGGTCCCGCTCGGCCAACACCGTCAGTTCGCCCACGACGATCTGCGTCGAGCGCACGGCGTCCGGCATCCGGGTTTCAATGTGGGCCGCGAGGTCGACCAGGTTCTCGGTGTTTATGTTGGCCATCTCAACGCTCGATCGAGCCTTCGCGGCGGATCTTCTTCTGCAGTTGCAGGAAGCCGTACACGAGCGCTTCAGCGGTGGGCGGACAGCCGGGAATGTAGATGTCGACCGGCACGATCCGGTCGCAGCCGCGCACCACGCTGTAGCTGTAATGATAATAGCCGCCGCCATTGGCACACGAGCCCATGGAGATCACGTAGCGCGGCTCCGGCATCTGATCGTAGACCTTACGCAGCGCCGGGGCCATCTTGTTGGTCAGCGTGCCGGCGACGATCATCACGTCCGACTGGCGCGGCGAACCGCGCGGCGCCATGCCGAACCGCTCAAGGTCATAGCGCGGGTTGCCCGCATGCATCATCTCGACCGCGCAGCAGGCAAGACCGAACGTCATCCACATCAGCGAACCGGTGCGCGCCCAGGTAATGAGGTCGTCGGCAGCGGCGGTGAAATAGCCCTTGTCGGCGAGTTCGTCCGAAAGCCCCTTGTAGAAAGGATCGTCGCTGCCCGGCTTGTAGCCTTCGCCCGCGTCACGGGCGCCGCTCAGGGCGTAGGGTTTGTGCGAGGAGTCGGACATCATTCCCACTCCAGCGCACCGCGGCGCCACTCATAGATGAAACCGATTGTCAGTACGCCCAGGAACCCGACCATCGACCAGAAGCCGAGAACGCCGATCTCGCCCAGACTGACCGCCCAGGGGAAAAGGAAGGCCACCTCAAGGTCGAAAATGATGAACAGGATGGCGACCAGATAGAAGCGAACATCGAACTTCATCCGCGCGTCGCCGAAAGCGGGAAAGCCGCATTCATAGGCCGAATTCTTCTCGGGATCAGGTTTCGACGGCGCCAGCAGCGCCGATCCCAGCACGAACAGGCCGGAAATGACGAGACCAATCACAATGAAAAAAATGACCGGCAGATAATCCAGTGCCAGACGTTCGACTTCGGACATGATTGGTACCTCCAGGTACAGAGCCAACGGCCGCCCGATTAGGACGGTTTTCGCATGTGCGCAACACGAACTGGCGCACCGACTCCGGACTTTCGCAGTATACCTGCCCCCGGCTTCAATTCACGAGCGATCCCCTGCGGCGGTGCGTCACGCATAAGCACCTATCGGGCGTGCAATAGGATATTCGGCGTGGCTGAAAAACGTCCGGAAACAAGGTCACGCCCGCCCGAATAATTTTCCTGCGAACGCCTCGCATCGCGGGGCGAGACAGCGCGTCAGCCACCGGCCGCGCGCAACTGCGAGAAATAGGCCGCTGCGCCGATCAGCGGCGCCTCCGGCGCGTGCAGCAGACGCACCGTGCAGTCGGCCAGATAGTCGCTCATTGGTCCTCGCGCGGCGAATCGCTCGCCGGCATCCGGAGTCCTCAGAAAAGCAGCAAACCGCTCCGACACGCCCCCAGCCAGGACCACGCCTCCCAGCGCGCCATTGGCCAGCGCCAGGTCGCCCACCGCTCCCATCACGGCCATAGCCCGCAGCTGGATCAATGCCCGGTACATCTCGTCTCCGGCATCCGCCTGTGCACGCATCTCTTCGGGCGTCGGTCCGGAAAGCGGCCGGCCATAAATCTCGCAGAATGCGGCATGCACCTCCTCCAGTCCGCTGCCGGAGGCGACAAGCTCATTCGAGACATAGCCATGATCGCGCGCCAGCAGGCGGGCAACGTTGCGTTCGAGTTCGGTTCTCGGCGCATAGGCCATGTGGCCGCCCTCGCCCGCCAGCACCGTCCAGCCACCCGCCGAAGGAAAAAGCGTCGCGACCCCGAACCCCGTCCCCGGCCCCGCCACAAGGATTGGCGCACCAGGAACCGGCGTGCCCTCCAATACGACGCTGAAAGCATCCGGCTCCAGCTCCGGCACTGAGCGCGCCATGGCGGCGAAATCATTGACGACGAGCACTTTCGCGATGCCGTATCGTTCTGAAATCTCGGCTTCGGACACGCTCCAGTCGCGGTTCGTCAGGTGCACCTTGCCGCCGCGCACCGGACCCGCCACCGCAATACAGGCCGATGCTGGCCGCAGGCCAGTCTTATCGAGGTAGCCGTCCAGCGCCGCATTGAAGTTTGAAAAGGACTTTCCGGAATAGCGCTCGAACTGCTCAACCCGGATCCAGTCCCCGCGCCGATACGCGGCCGCGAAGCGCGCATTCGTTCCACCGACATCTCCGACCAGCAGTGTCTCTTCCACGCTCAGCTCCGCAGGCTGAGGAAATTGAACGGGCTGGCGCCGGTTGCCGCGCTGCTGACATTCATCCGGAAGAGGTCAAACAGTTCGCGGCCCAGACCCGCAGGCGCCCGGTTCGGCAGAAACGCAGCCGGAGACCGGGCGTCAAACTCTGCTGGATCAACCAGAACCTCGAGCCTGCCCCCATCCGTATCCAGCCGGATCACGTCGCCATCGCGCACTTTCGAAATTGGACCGCCATGCGCCGCTTCCGGGCTGAGATGGATCGCCGAGGGGATTTTCCCGCTCGCGCCCGACATTCGCCCATCGGTCACCAGCGCCACCTGATGTCCCCGGTCCTGCAGCACGCCTAGCACGGGCGTCAGCCCGTGCAGTTCCGGCATGCCGTTGGCCGCAGCCCCCTGGAAGCGGACGACTGCGACGAAGTCGCGGTCGAGCCGTCCAGCATCGAACGCCGACTTGAGCGCGTCCTGTGACTCGAACACGATCGCCGGGGCTTCCACAAGCCGGTGCGACGGTTTGACAGCCGAAACCTTGCTCACGCCTTCCCCGAGCGGACCGCTGATCAGGCGCAGGCCCCCATCTTCCGAGAACGGATTGTCAGCCTTCCGGAGCACCTCGGTATCACCGCTCTCCATGGGCGCAGGCCGCCAGACCAAACTGCCATCCGATAGTACGGGTTCTTGCGCATAGGACGACAGCGGACCAGCCACACCGCGCGCCTCGCCGTGCAAAAGCCCGGCCTTGAGCAGTTCGGCAATCAGGAAGCTCATACCGCCCGCCGCGTGGAAATGGTTCACATCTGCCGGACCGTTGGGATAAATCCGCGCCAGCAAGGGGGTGACGCCCGACAGTTCCGAGAAATCTTCAAGCGTCACGATCATCCCAGCCGCCGCCGCAATCGCCGGAATATGCAGGGCGTGGTTGGTCGATCCGCCGGTCGCCATCAAACCGACAATGCCGTTCACAATAGAGCGCGCATCCACCATTTCCCCCGCCGGCTGGTAATCCTTGCCCTGCGCCGTGATCGCTGCGGCACGGTGCGTGGCGGCGCGCGTCAGTGCGGCTCTCAGCGCCGTGCCGGGATTGGGAAACGCCGCGCCCGGCAGGTGCAGGCCCATCACTTCCATCAGCATCTGGTTGGAGTTGGCCGTACCATAAAAGGTGCAGGTGCCCTGGCTGTGATAGCTGTCGGCTTCCGCCTTCAGCAGCGCCTCACGCCCGACCTTCCCTTCCGCAAACAACTGCCGCACCCGGACCTTTTCGGGGTTCGAAAGTCCGGACGGCATCGGCCCCGCTGGCACGAAAACTGACGGCAACCAGCCAAAGCGCAGCGCCGCGATCACCAGCCCGGGAACAATCTTGTCGCACACGCCCAGATGCAGCGCCGCATCGAACGTGTCATGCGAGAGGCCAACCGCCGAAGCCATCGCAATCACATCACGCGAGAACAGCGACAGCTCCATGCCTTCCTGTCCTTGCGTGACGCCGTCGCACATCGCCGGCACGCCGCCAGCGACTTGGGCGACAGCGTGCACTTCGCGCGCCGCTTCGCGGATCTGCTGCGGATAGGATTCAAATGGCGCGTGCGCCGACAGCATGTCGTTATAAGCCGTGATGATCCCAATGACTGGCCAGCCGGCGCCGAGAATCTGCGCCTTCTCGATCACCGCGCAACCGGCGGACTGGTGGGCGAGGTTGCCCTCTGTCAGGCGCGACCGCGCATAGGTCGCGGGACGCCGTGATCGGATCATCTCGAGATAGGCGGCGCGCGAGTCCCGCGAGCGTGCTTTGATGCGCGCCGTCACCGCTTCTACGACCGGATTGAGTTTGCCATTCATCAGGGAGCCCAGAAAATTGAAAGGCGATCGCCCAAGACATCTATCGCGAAAGCGACCGGGCAATTCATCGGGTCCGCTTCGGCCGTGTTCTCGAGTATGCTGCGCTTTTCCGCGCCGAATACAAGCAGTAGCGCCCGGTTTGCGTGGGCCGCTGCCGATCCCGTCAGCGTCAGGCGCTGCGCCACCTTGGCGCTCGGCGCCTCAACGGCCGCTACAAAACGGGCGCCGTGCGAGGAGAGTATTTCAGCGAGGTTAGCAGCCCCCGGAAACCAGCTTGCCGTATGCCCATCGGTTCCCATGCCGAGCAACAGGAAGCTGATCGAGGCGCAATGCGGCGCATAGGCGGCGTTGCGGTCCGCAACGGCTTCAGTCGGATGAGCGTGCGACGTCTTCATGGGCAAAAAAGCCGCGCGTTCAGCTGCATTTTTCAGCAGCCGCGCTCGAACTAGCCGTTCGTTCGAGTCCGGATGATCCGGTGCCACCCAGCGTTCGTCCACCAGCCCGACCGTGACGCTGGCCCAGTCCAGCGTTTCCGATGACAGCCGCTCGAACATCCGCGCAGGCGTTGATCCGCCCGATACCATCAGGCTTGCTGCGCCGCTGCGGGCAATGTCCGCGCCCAGAGTATCGGCCGCGAGATGCGCGGCCGCTTCGGATGCCTCTTCCCGGTCCGGGAACTGCGTGAGGTGAAGCGCTGCGGCGCTCACGCCTCTTTCCACCAGTCGCGGCCATCGCGGTCCATCATCATCGCGGCAGACAGCGGTCCATCGGTTCCTGCCGGATAGGGCTCCGGCTGGTATCTGCTCGCTTCCCAGGACTCGATCAACCCATCCACCCAGCGCCAGGCCGCCTCGACCTCGTCCCGTCGCATGAACAGCGAGAGATTGCCGCGCACGATATCCATCAGCAGCCGCTCATAGGCATCCGGATAACGGAGCGTGAAGCTCTCGGCGTAGGACAGGTTCAGCGGCAGGGATTTCACGCGCAAACCGCCCGGGCCGGGTTCCTTGATCTGGACAAACAGCCGCACGGCCTCGTCCGGCTGTAGACGGATCACGAGGCGGTTCACACTTTCGACGCCCTGCCCGAATATGTTGTGCGGCGCGGGTTTGAACTGGATCACGATGTCGGAATGCCGTGCGGACATCCGCTTGCCGGTGCGCAGATAGAACGGAACGCCGGCCCAGCGCCAGTTCTTCACCTCCGCCTTCACGGCCACGAAGGTCTCCGTCATACTGCCAGCCGCCGAGGAGAGCTCCTCAAGATAGCCCTTGGCGGGCTTTCCCTCCTGCAGGCCGGACGTGTATTGTCCGCGCACGGTCTGTTTCTTGACCTGGTCCGGAGCGATCGTTCCGAGCGCGTTCAGCACCTTGATCTTCTCCGTCCGGATGTCGTCGTCACCCATATCATTGGGCGGCTCCATCGCGGTCAGGCAGAGCAGCTGCAGCAGGTGGTTCTGCACCATGTCCCGCAGCGCGCCGGAGCGATCATAGTAGTCAGCGCGGCCTTCGAGTCCGAGATTCTCCGCCACGGTGATCTGCACATGGTCGATGTAGTTGTGCGACCAGAGCGGTTCGAAGAGCATGTTGGCAAAGCGCAGGACCATGAGGTTCTGTACGGTCTCTTTGCCGAGATAGTGGTCAATCCGGAACACCTGCCGCTCGGAGAACACCTCGCCCACGCCGTCATTGATCGCGCGCGCCGATTCAAGGTCTGTCCCGATCGGCTTCTCGAGCACCACGCGCGCCGGCTCATCCGCCAGACCGGCCAGGCCGATCGAATGGCAGATATCGACATAGAGGTGCGGGGAAGTCGCCAGATAGAAAACGCGCGGCCGCTTCGCATCGAGCGTCAGCAGCGCCTTCAGGGCTGGCCAATCGGCATCACTCCGCGTCGCATCGATCGTCACATAGTGGACAAGTTTCTCGAATGACTCCCATTCCTTTGCATCCCAGTTCTCGCCCGAGGCGGCTTCGCAGGCCTCCCGCGCCACCTGTCGATAGGCGCCCGAGTCCATCTCGGAGCGGGCGGTGCTGATGATCTTGCTGGTCGGCGGGATCTGGCCATCCAACCAGCGGTGATAGAGCGCCGGCAAGAGCTTGCGGCGGGAGAGATCCCCCGTGCCGCCGAAGATTACGATGTCGAACGGATCAACCGGAACAAACTTGGCCATGTCAGTTTGCGCACCGGTTGAGGTCGTGGCTCCGATTTCTGACGGCTGACGGTACAACTGCAAACGTTTGCGGCGCGTATCGCGCTCCGCAGCGTCGTTCTCGCCTGGGTAATAATCCAAATTCATGTTTCTTTTCAGAGATCACGGCTGCGGCCCGCGTCTGCGCAAATACGTTTTGCAAATAATTACACCAGCTATAATGAGCTCGCCAGTCAGTAACGGACAGCGAATGACAACGTTGTTCTGAATATGGGGGAGTTTGTCTCAAATGTCCAGCCGAACGCGTCTTGAAGACCTCGCATCCATCGCGGGCGTCTCGATTGCGACGGTCTCGCGGGCGCTCAACAATAGTCCGGCCGTCAACGACGAAACCAAGCGCCGCGTCTGGAAGATTGCGCGCGAGCAGAATTACCATTTCCGGCCCTCAATGCCTGCCCTTCTCTCTGGCGCGGCCGCCACGATTGCGGTCGTCATTCCCAGTCCGCATGCCCGCCAGAGCGAGGCGCTGCATCCGTTCGTGCAGGATTTCATCGGCGGCATTACCGAGGCTGCACGCGCTTCGGGGTGCGACCTGCTGATCTCGCATCTCGCGCCGGGCAATATAGATGACCTCGCAGAACTGATGACCTCCCACCGGGCCGACGGGGTCATCTTCCTTGGCCAGAGGCTCCTGCATGAGCCGTTGAACGCTCTTGCTGACAGCGAAAGCCGGTTCATCGTCTGGGGGGCGGACCTGCCGGGCCAGAAATACTGCTCGGTTGGATCCGACAACCTGCGCGGCGGCGCGCGGGCCACTTCGCACCTGATCAATCTGGGCCGGCGCCGGATTGCTTTCCTGGGCGACACTGCTGCGCCGGAAGTGCAGCGCAGGTATGAAGGTTACGTCGAGGCGCACCGGCGGGCCGACCTGGCTGTTGACCCTGCCCTGATCGTGCCGGCGCAGTTCGAGATCAGCTATGCCGAAGCGGCGGTCGACGGCTTGATGGCGGGCGGGCTCGCGTTCGAGGGGATTTTTGCGGCCAGTGACCTGATCGCGCTCGGCGCCTTGCGCAGTCTTCAGAAGGCTGGCCGCTCGGTGCCGCAGGATGTCGCCATCGTCGGTTATGACAATATCCAGGTTTCTGCCTATACGCATCCGGCGCTGACGACGATCGACCAGGACATGAGCAAGGCCGGACGGTTGATGGTATCGAAACTGCTCTCCGCGACCGAGAAGGCGCCGCTGCGGTCCGAGCGTTTGCCGGCGGACCTGATCGTTCGGGAATCCTGCGGGCTCGGCTAGAGACGGCCGATCCAGACGCCATACGGCGGCAAGGTCATGAGGCCCGGTGCCGTCGAAATCAGCGGTCTGCCTTCAGCTGTCAAATCCCTTGGAAGAGACGCATCGTCCGTACCGAGATTGAAGAGGCAGAGCACCGTTTCGCCGCCCAGCGTGCGGCGGAGAGCAAGAATGGGTTCCGGTACGTCCGGGAACTTAACTTCACCCAAACGCAACGCGGCCGAATTCGCACGAACCTTCAACATCGCGCGGGTGAAATTGAGCACCGAGTCCGGATCGATTTCCTGCTCTCCCGCTGAAAGGTCCGCATGCCCCTGCCCCACCGGTAGCCAGGGCTTGGCTTCGGAAAATCCTGCGAACGTCTTATTCTTCGTCCAGGGCATCGGTGTGCGAGCGCCGTCGCGGCCCAGGGTGCGGGGCCAGTTGGCGATGGCTTCGGGATCCTGCAGGTCAGCGAACGCGACCTCGGCCTGCGGCAAGCCGAGTTCTTCGCCCTGGTAGAGGATCGGATTGCCGCGCAGGCAGAGCAGCAGCGCATTCGTCAGCTTTGCGAACTGGCGCATGTCGGCGCCGGGCGGGCACCAGCGGCTGACGCAGCGCGGGGCGTCATGGTTCGAGAAAGCCCAGGACGGCCAGCCTTCGCTGAAGGGGCCCGCCCAGTTCATCTGCGAGGCTTTCACGCGGCGCGGTGACAGTCTGCTGGCATACAGAAAGTCGAAACTGTAAGCCGAGCTGAGCCGCTTGTCCCCAGCGGTGAAGGCGCGCATTTCCGGCAAAGGATCAGGGCCCGGCACTTCGGCGACCGTGAAGATCGCACCGTAATTGTTCGCCAGTTCGCGGATGCGTTCCATGAACACCGGGATGTCCGGATGGGACTGGTTGTGGATATGGTGCTGCAGGTCGAAGGGGCGCGTGATCTTGCGGCTGCCAGCCGGCCAGGGCGGATTGTCCCGGAAGTCCGGATCGAACATTGCGAAGTTGATGGCGTCGAGCCGGAAGCCGTCAACACCCTTGTCGAGCCAGAACTTGGCGGCGGCCACCAGCGCGTCCTGGACCTGTCGGTTGTGTACGTTCAGCTGAGGCTGGGTCGAGAGGAAATTGTGCATGTAATATTGCTGGCGCCGCGCATCCCAGGTCCAGGCGGCGCCGCCGAAAACGGACTGCCAGTTGTTGGGCGGGGCGCCGTCGGGCTTTGGGTCTTTCCAGACATACCAGTCCGTATACGGATTATCCCGCGACTCTCGGCTTTGCTCGAACCAATCATGCGCATCCGAGGTGTGGGCATAAACCTGATCGATGATGACCTTAAGCCCGAGGCGGTGGGCCTCAGCCAGCAGCGCGTCGAAATCCGCCAGCGTGCCGAAGATCGGGTCGACATCGCAATAGTCCGACACGTCATAGCCGAAATCGCTCATCGGTGATTTGAAGAAGGGCGATATCCAGATGGCGTCCACCCCCAGCCGGGCGATATGGCCCAGCTTCTGCGTAACGCCCCGCAGGTCGCCGATCCCGTCGCCATTGGTGTCGAGATAGGAACGCGGATAGATCTGGTAGACGACAGCGCCGCGCCACCAGGGCTGCGCGACATGGGGGGGGGGCGAGATATCCAGCGGTCACGCTCCTCGACAGGCGGGTTCGCCGAATTTGTCTGGCCTGGCAGGGGCAGAGGGACTCGAACCCACGACCTGCGGTTTTGGAGACCGCCACTCTACCAACTGAGCTATACCCCTTCAGGCGTGAGCGGGGTTTGCCCCAACTCCCGTCTGGCTGCAAGTCCGGGGGTGAAAAGACTTGGTTTGCGGGTGGCCGTCGCTGCCGCGTATGGTAGGTTTTGCCTGGCAAGTCTCTCACCTCCCACGCCGTCGGCGCGGGTCCCTCCGCTCCCTGAGGGAGAGAGGTTAAGTGGCGTCTCCCTTCAACCTTCTCCGATGAAATGGGAGGAGAGGGTCTTGAGCCCGGGAGTTTTCGCAAGTGAGTTCACCCGCGAAGTATAACTCCGTGCGAGGAGGTGTAGCGGAAGGATTCGGGAAGTAATTCACAAACGCTTGACGACGCTGCAACTTATGTTTCGGGAGGGGTGGTTTTTGTCGGCGGGGGGCGGCCTGCCCTCGCCGGAGCGTGCCAAACCCCTGCAGGCCGAGCACGCCCTGTCCTGATTTCTCCTCACCCCTTCTCATTCGCTCGCATTTTTACCTTCGGGTGCCGGTTTGTTATCGTGCCTTCTCAGGGAGTCTCGGTTCAGGTCAATTGCGGCACAAATCCCGGGATGACGAAAAACGGGCGGTGCGGAGGCCTATCCAAGCAGGATGCCTCCCCCAAAGCAAAAGGCCGCCTCCTTTCGGAAGCGGCCTTTGTCATTTCAGCTGGGATACAGCTTACTTCTTGATTTCCGAGACGACGCCGGCGCCGACGGTGCGGCCGCCTTCGCGGATGGCGAAGCGCAGGCCCTTGTCCATGGCGATC
>JBGTKN010000070.1:0-3308 GCA_041744615.1 Hyphomonas sp.
CACGTTCGAAATTGATGTGGCGGACATCTGGGCTAACCCGACAAAAAGGGGGGCCCCCTGTACTAACGCCCAAAGCTGGTTTGAAGCCCTTTGGAGGTTAGGTGTCATGCGCACTTACGCTACCCCGTATAATATTGTCCGCAATCTGCAGCCAGAGCTGCCGACCTATTGCTTTCGTCCGGAGCGCGTAACGGCGGCGGCCCGCTGGTTCGTGGAGAGATTCCCGGCCCAGCCCTTCTATGCCGTCAAGGTGAACCCTGCCCCGCACGTGCTCGACGCCCTCTGGGACGCCGGCATCCGCAGCTTCGACGCGGCTTCCGAAAAGGAAATCCAGCTGATCCGTGGCCGTTTCCCGGACGCGCGGATTGCCTTCCTGCACCCGGTGAAACCGCGCCACGCAATCGAGCGCGCCTACTTCAACTATGGCGTGCGCATCTACGTGACCGATTCGGTCGCCGAGCTGAACAAGATCCTTGAAGCCACAAACTTTGCCAAGGACCTGACCATTCTCGTGCGCATTGCGGTCTCGAACGAAGGCTCGGCCCTGCCGCTGTCCGGCAAGTTCGGCGCTCATGCGGCCGAAGCAGCGGAAATTCTCCGTCTTGCCCGCCGTCATGCGGACGAAGTCGGTGTGTCTTTCCATGTCGGCAGCCAGGCGATGAAGCCTTCGGCCTGGGCGCAGGCGATGGCGGATGCGAGCCGTGTCATCATCGAGGCGGGCGTGACCGTGGACATCGTCGATGTCGGCGGCGGCTTCCCTGCGATCTATGCCGACAAGACCCCGCCGGAAATGGACGACTATGTCGCCATGGTGATGCGTTCGTTCGAGAACATGTTTGTGCTCGAGAACGCCGAGCTGTGGTGCGAGCCGGGCCGCGCGCTGGTCGCCGAGTCGGAAAGCCTTCTGGTGCGGGTCGATCTTGCGAAAGGCAGCGAGATCTACGTCAACGATGGCTCCTATGGCGCCCTCTATGACGCGGTGCATGAAGACTGGAAGTTCCCGATGCGCGCGATCTCCGGCGACGGGCGCAAGCTCGGCCGCATGGTGGAATACACCGTGTACGGACCGACCTGCGACTCCGCCGATATGCTTCCCGGGAAAGTCTGGCTTCCGGCCGGCCTGACCGAGGGCGACTATGTCGAGATCGGCAATATCGGCGCCTATGGCCGTTCGATGTCGACCCAGTTCAACGGGTTCGGTGAGACCGAGGTTGCGGAAGTCCAGGATTCGCCCTGGCCGTCGCTCTATGTCTCGGCCGGCGGCGCCGAAGTCATCTCGATCGGCTCGATGGCCACGAACTGAACGTCCGGAAATCCGTAACGTCTGAGGACGCGCGTCAAGCCGTCCGTCTCGTCCGGCGGGCGGGTGAGGGAGGCTGTTCCTCCCTGCCCGCCGGATCGAGTATTTTCCGGCAGCACGCGAATGGTCTGGCGCGCTATCGCGGCGCCTGAATCAACGTAGGAGACGGCGCGCGGCGCGGTGGCGATCAACTGGCCGCGCACCAGCGGAAAATGCGTGCACGCGAGGACGACCGTATCGATCCGGTCTCCGCCGTCTGCATTGAAGAGCGGCGTCTGGGCGGCGGCGTAGGCTTCGGTTGGCACGTCTTCGCCGCGGGCATGGGCCTCGGCGAGTTTCACGAGTTCCAGACTGCCATGCAGGATGACGCGCTTTCCGGCTGCAAATTCCTCGATCAGCCGTGCGGTATAGGCGCGCCGGATGGTGCCGGGTGTGGCGAGCAGGCCGATAGTGCCGGTCTCAGTGAGCCTGGCGGCCGGCTTGATGGCCGGCACGGTGCCGACGACCGGAATCGAGAGAGCGGCGCGCACGTCGGCCAGCGCCAGCGTGCTCGCCGTGTTGCAGGCGATGACGAAGACATCCGGCTGGACGGCTTCCACGAGGGCTCTGGCGACACGCGGGAGGCGCTCTATAAGAGCGTCGTCCGACTTGTCCCCATACGGGAAATAGGCGTTGTCAGCGGCGTAGTGGACCGACAGGCGGGGGCCAAGGGCGCGGATCTCGCCGGCGACAGTTAGCCCGCCGACGCCCGAGTCGAACACGAGGACGCGGCCCCGGGCGGGGGACGGCTTGAAGGTGAAGGGCGGATTGTCCGGCATGACGGGGAAACTAGGCGCATTTCGGAGCGGCGCAATCGGGGCAGCGCCGCACCGTCAACCGGGTGTTTGGCACAAAACTTGTTGTGCACTGCACAATCGAGGCCTAACTTGGAAGGTGAACCCATGGGGAAACAGGACATGATGGATTTCTGGATGAATTCCTGGCGCACCTATACGGCGATGACCGCCGCGTCGCTCGACACGCTGCTGACTATGCAGAAGAGCCTGATGAATCTGTCTTCGATCACGCTGTCAGACGGCTTTGACAGCACCGACGAGAATTACATGCGTGAGGCTTTCCAACGCGCGGCTGATGCGAACGTGCGCCGCTGGTCGGACACAGCAGACATGCTGAAGGGCATGCCGAGTTGGGTGCAGCAGATGAATTCGGTGCCGGGCACGACGCTGGTGGACATGTTCGACAAAGCCCAGCGCGGCCGGGGCTAAGCCTTCTCTCAGTTATAGACTTGGCGCCTGCCCTGATTTACCTCGGGGCATGACCCTTCCGATCGAGATTCTCAAAGCCCTTGAGCAGCGCCTGCTTTGGCTCAGCGCCTGGACCGTGCACAACGCCAACCATCTGCGCGAGAAGCGCGACGACGACGTCAAGGTCGGCGGGCACCAGGCCAGCTGCGCCTCGATGGTGTCGATTCTGACGGCGCTCTATTTCCATGTGCTGCGGCCGGAAGACCGGGTGGCGGTGAAGCCGCACGCGGCGCCGGTGTTCCACGCGATGCATTACCTGATGGGCAACCAGACGCGCGAGAAGCTGGAGAACTTCCGCGGCTATGGCGGCGCGCAGTCCTATCCCTCGCGGACCAAGGACATTGACGACGTGGATTTCTCCACGGGATCGGTCGGCCTCGGCGTGGCGGAGACGGCGTTTGCCTCGCTGGTGCAGGATTACCTGATCGCCCGTCCGTGGACGCAGCTTGGATCGGGCGCACGCAAACCGGGCCGGATGGTGGCGCTGGTCGGTGATGCGGAGCTGGACGAAGGCAACGTGTACGAGTGCCTGCAGGAAGGCTGGAAGCACGGCCTGCGCAATACATGGTGGATCATCGACTATAACCGCCAGAGCCTGGACGGCGTGGTACATGAGGGCCTGTGGGCGCGGGTGGAGGCGATCTTCACAGCGTTCGGCTGGCGCGTGGAGGTGCTGCGCTTCGGCGCGCTGCAGCGCGCGGCGT
>JBGTKN010000071.1:0-5949 GCA_041744615.1 Hyphomonas sp.
TCGAACTCGACCCCGTGCAGCAGGCGCATGAACCCGCCGACCGGCTTCTCGAGCCCCGGCAGGCGCGCATGCGGTATCGCCACGCCCTCGCCGACGCCGGTCGAGCCGAGGCGTTCGCGCTCCATCACGGCATCCTCGATAACGCGCGGCGCAATACCCGTCGCTTCGCTCAGAGCTTCGCACAGGACATGGATCGCCTGTTTGCGGCTCGGCACGTCCTGAAGCGGGATAATTACCCCGCCTTGCAGCAAGGCACTCAGATCAGTGGCCATCAATCGTCGGTTCCGTGACACTCAGATGCGGGGCGAAATAGCTGGGTCGACCCAGCCAATGTGCCCGTCGGGGCGGCGGTAGACCATATTCAGGCCGTCATGGCCAGCGTTCCTGAACATCAATGCCGGGACATCTTGCAATTCCAGCTGCATCACTGCCTCGGAAACGGTCATCGTGCGGATCTGTACGCTCGTTTCTGCAACTGTCAGGGGAGCGTCTCCGGTCTCCACACGCTCATCATCTGAATCATCTGTATCCGAAACCAGGATCAGAGCTTCGGCAGCCGGCGCGGCCGGCATCGGCTGGGGCGCCGAAGCATGGTGGTCCTTCAGGCGGCGCTTGTAGCGGCGCACCCGTTTCTCCATCTTTTCAAGGCTGACTTCCAGCGCAGCATAGGGATCATCGGCGCGGCCGGTCGATTGCAGGACGATCCCCGACGGCAGGTGCACATTGCAGTCAACTTCGACAAAGGGACCTTGCTGCGAAACGAAGACGCTCGCTTCGCCGGTCCGGTTGAAGTATTTCGCGACCGCCGCTTCAAGGCCCGCCTCGATCCGCTCTCGCATCGCATCCCCGAGATTCATGTGCTTGCCGGTGATCTGAATCTGCATGAGCGTCTCCTTTGCGCATGTCGGCAGTTTACTATGACCCAAAGTAAACCGGGGCGCGACCCCCATTAGGACCAACCGAGGGCAAAAATCGGTAATCTTCAAGCATTTGTGCGTCGCGGCAGCGTGTAAGCCCAAGGGGACAAGCCCGCGCAATTTCGCTGGTCCGATTAACGCCGCCTCGACGAAAGTCCTGCAATCTCAAGATGCGGGATTTTTCGGGAGCGCGCAAGATGAGATCAAGTTCGGTCACTTGCACAATTCTGGCAGTGGCGCTTGCCTGTCTGGGCAGTTGCCGCGCGGCGGCGCTCGAACTGACCCCGGAAGACTGGGCCACGAGCCGCTACGAAGTACTGTTTGAAAAGGCGTCACATTCCCCCACTGCACTGCGAGCCGTCATGAGCCCCGAGCGCGCGACCGATCCGGACATGAAAACGCTGGTGGGAATCGTCCATCGTGTAGGAATGGGCGTCGAGAAAGACCTGGTCAAAGCTGCCGAACTGCTCTCCGCCGCTTGCGAAGCGGGGCAGATGCGAGCGTGCCGCGACTATGGGAAAGTGCTGGTCGAGCAGGGCGACCCGGAACAATTTGCGCGCGCTGCCAATCTTTTCGACCGCAGCTGCGAGGCCGGGATCGTGTTCGGCTGTTTCGACATGGCGACAGCCTACCTCCAGGGCATCGGCGTAAAACAGGATACTGCGAAAGCCGTACCGTATGTTGATCGCGCCTGCGCCGAGCCCGCTGAACTGATTTGCGCCGAAGCCGCCAACGCACTGGCAGAAATTGACAGCGCAGCAGGTCTGGACCGTCTCGGCCTACTCTGTGATGCAGGCTCCGCGATGGCCTGTCACTGGAGCGGGCATCAACGGATGCAGAGCGCGGACGCTTCACTGCGCGAAGCCGGCTTGAAGCATCATGAGATCGCTTGCTCGTTCGCCATCATCCCATCTTGCGCGGCCATCGTCATCGCGAAAGACCGGGGCGGTCACGACCCCGCCGGGCTCGATACTGCCCTCAAGCGCCTGGATGCAGCATGCATCGGGGGCTACGTGGAGGGCTGCTACCACCTTGGCTACGCCTATTCCGATCAAGGAGCGCCAGGCATACCGTCGGATAACGTCATGACGTTCCGCTACAACAGTGCAGCTTGCAGTCACGGCGATCCGGAAAGTTGCCGCTGGGCCGCCGAAGCGCTCGAAACCGGGAAGGGAACGCCGCAGGATCTGGCCGCCGCCGCTGATCTTTACCACTGGCTTTGTGAGCAGGGAAATCCGCGCATGTGCCAGCAAGCCGCGCGAGTGGAAGTTGCCGCCGCCCCGAAGGGTCTTCCGGGTACTGACGTAACAAGCGCCGTGACGGAGCGCGCCTGCGACCTGGGCGACGGCGAAGCCTGCCGCGGAATCGGCTGGTGGCATGTCTTTGGAGAAGAAGGCCGCCGGAAGGACCTCGCGCTCGCCTCAGCACACTTCATCAAGGGATGCGACAAGGGCGCGGCAACATCCTGCATCGACTTGGCGTCATTGCAGGAGTGGGCGCAGTTCGGCTTTGCGCAAGACAAGGCTTCGGCGCGCAGGTTTTACAAGCGCGCATGCGACCTCGAGGACCCGATCGGTTGCAAGCTGTTGGAAGAGTCGGCACGCGCGGTGCCCTGAGCGTCAGGCGCTTGACTTCGCGGGCCTGGCGTAGCCGTGCTTTTTCAGCAGGCCCCGGAATTGGTGATAGGTGAGGCCGAGGGCGTCGGCCGCCCTGCCCTGATGACCCTGCGCGCGGGCAAGGGCGGCGTCAATCAGGCGCAGTTCGTAAAGGCGCACGGCTTCCGGAAAGCCGCCCGCAACGGTCCATAAGTCGGGAGGCTCCGCTGGGGCGTTTTGTGGACGGTGCATGGACTCCTTTTTCGCTGCCCCGGACGGTCTCCAGGGTGACGCAAAGGGGTCGAGCGCCGCCGGGTCAAACTGCACCGGATCGTTTGGTGCGGTCAGCAGGGCGCGGTGGGCAAGGCGTTCGGCGAAGTTGCGCAACTCGCGCACATTGCCCGGCCAGTCATGCGCCTCGATCGCTTCGATCGCGGACGGCGCAAAGCCCGGAAAATCCTGCGCCAGTTCGACCGCCATCCGGCGCGCAAAGAAGTCCGCAAGCAGGCTCTTGTCGCCGTGGCGCACCCGCAGCGGCGGCAGCGTGATTACATCAAAGGAGAGCCGGTCCAGCAGGTCCCAGCGAAACTTTCCCGCCTCGGCCAGGGCGGGAAGGTCCGCGTTGGTGGCCGCCACGATGCGCACATTAGTGGTCAGAACCTTTGAGCCCCCGACGCGCTGGAACTCGCCATATTCGACAACGCGCAGCAGCTTTTCCTGCAAGGCCTCGCCGGCAGTGGCGATCTCGTCGAGAAAGATCGTGCCGCCATCTGCGAGTTCGAACCTTCCGCGCCGCAGTTCGGTCGCGCCAGTGAAGGCGCCGCGCTCATGGCCGAAGAGTTCGGAGTCCAGCAGCGTTTCCGACAGCGCCGCACAGTTGACCTTCACGAACGGGCCTTCCCAACGCTTCGACAGGAAGTGCAGCCGCTCGCCGATCAGCTCCTTGCCGGTCCCGCGCTCGCCAATCACCAGTACCGACCGGTCCAGCGGCGCGACACGGCTGGCATGCTCCTGGGCGCTCAGCCAGGGGGGCGATTCTCCGACGAGCTGCTTGGAGCGGTCCTGCATGCGGTCTGTTTAGCGTATATCGATTGTGATTTCGACCACAATTTTAGCAAATTTCGCCAAGAAGATCTAAACCGCGAGACGCCGGAGACTTTTTTATTATTCTTTTTCAAGGCACTAAAGAATTAATCCGAAACTGGCACGGTCCTTGAAAACATTCAAAGCCATCAGGCGACGGGCGTTGCCAACCCAATCGAAGGACAAAAGAAGACGATGAACGACCAGGACTATCGCTACCCGCCCCGCTCCGACACCGGCCGTTTTGGTCGTTGGCTGTCCACGCGCTCCGCTGAAACCTGGATGTTCTTTGCCGCAGGCGTGATCCTCGGCGGCATCTTCTTCTGATCCGGGATAAAGAAAGGAAACTGACAATGGGTCTCTTCTCCCGCCTCGGCGACATCATCAATTCGAACCTCAATGCGATGCTGGACGGCGCCGAAAACCCCGAAAAGATCGCCCGGCTGATCATCCAGGAAATGGAAGACACGCTGGTTGAAGTGCGCACCTCTGCCGCGCGTGCCATGGCCGACAAGAAGGAAATGGAACGCGAGATCGTCCACTTCTCTTCAGCCCGCGACGACTGGGCAGCGAAGGCGGAACTCGCCATCGACAAGGGCCGCGAGGACCTTGCCCGCGGCGCGCTGATCGCCAAGCAGAAAGCCGATGCGGAAATCGTCCGCCGGCAGGAAGCAATGGTCATCGCCGAGGAAGCCTTCGGCCGCCGCCAGGAAGACCTGGTCAAGCTGCAGGCAAAACTTGACGAAGCCAAGGCCAAGCACCGCGCGCTGGTGATGCGCCGTGAGGCCGCCGAACAACGCATCCGCATGCGCAGCCAGCTCTATGATGGCCGCGCCGACGAAGCGATTGCCCGGTATGCCAATCTGGAGCGCAAGGTCGACGAGATGGAAGCCTATGCCGACGCGATCCGCGGCGCGGAGCCCAACCTCGCCGCGGAGTTTGCCGAACTCGAGCAGAACGAGTCGGTCGAAAAGGAACTCGCCGCGCTGAAGGCCCGCAAAGGCCGGGCCCAGTCCAAGAAGACGGAGGGCTGATCGATGTTGATGTCGATTGTCTGCCTGATCGGCGTGCTCGCCGTCATCTGCGCGCCGGGCCTGATCGCGGAAAGCCGCGCCCTCGCCCGGGCCCGCCGGGCTGAGGGAGACGTCTGATGGACGAGTCCGCCATCGTCTTGATCGCCCTGGTCGGAACGGTCGTTCTCTTCGTCGTGCTGCCAGGCATGATCCTGCACTACATCACGATGTGGCGCCGGCAAAAAACCCTGCAGCCGGATGACGAGCGGATGCTCGAAGACCTCTGGCGCTCCGCAAAGGCGATGGAACGGCGAATCGAGTCTCTCGAAGCCCTGCTTGAGAAAAACGAGGCGGACGCCCCACGCCGTCCGCCTCGCCCCACCCGCTCAACCTTTGACGAATAAGGAGACATGATCCCGTGTCCCACGCATACGACCCCTACAGCTCGCGCAATCCCAAACGTTTCTTCCGCTCGCGCAATGACAGCGTCATCGCCGGCGTCTGCGGCGGCATTGCGGAGCGCTTCGGGTGGGAACCCGTTCTCGTCCGCATCCTGACGGTCCTGCTCACCCTGTTCATGATGGGGCCTGTCGCGATCGTCGCATACTTCGTGATCTGTGTAGTCACGCCGCGCGCTCCAATCGGATACGGCAACTTCTCGGCCGATGAAGACGCCTTCTGGCGCGGTGTGTCGGATCGCCCGCGCGCCACCTTCGGCACGATCAAGTATTCCTTCATGGATCTCGAAGAGCGCCTGAAGAATATCGAACGCACCGTGACCTCAGATGAATGGCGCCTGCGCCAGGAATTCAAGGACCTCGAAAAAGGCAACTGACACCTGCCCCCAAGCAACCACTGACTTTCCGACCAAGGACCGGACCGATGACCCAGGGGACTCTTCTACGCAACAACCGCCTGCTCGGCGCCTTTGCCCTCACGGTGCTGTTCGCCGCGCTTGCCCTCGCCCACTTTCAGGGCGGCGTCTCAATGCAACTCGGCGAAATGCTGCTCAGCGTCCAGTCGCAGCATGAAGACGGCCTCGTGGTCTCCTTCGTGCGGGCCCCCTGAGCTGCGTCAGCCGCGCCGGAGCGTGCGGAAGACAAAACGCATCGGGCTCACCGCGCGTAGAGCCGGCAGGGATGCCGGCACGGGCACACCGGCCAGCTGCGCGGCCAGAACGCCCGCCGCCCAGGGCGCCCAGGTAAAGCCGCGCGCACCATAGCCGCTCGCCACGTACACACCCGGAATGAGAGGGGCGTCCGCATCCACGGCACGCCCCTTTTTCATGGGCGCGAAGCATTCCAGCGCAGCGGCATGATCCGGCACCGCGCCGATCAGCGG
>JBGTKN010000072.1:0-4560 GCA_041744615.1 Hyphomonas sp.
GCCATTTCCAGTGGTCCGGGCGGCGCCGGACGCGGTGGAGGACGAGAAGGCCGCGCGGTGGCGGCAGAGGCTCTGGTGGCTGGCGCTGGCCTTCGTGCCGTCGAGCCTTTTGGTCGGCGTGACGACGCATATTGCGACCGATGTGGCGAGCGCGCCGTTCCTCTGGGCACCGCCGCTGATGTTGTACATTGCGAGCTTCATCGTGGTCTTCGCACGCCGGCCCCTGATCCGGTGGCGTCACGCGGTGCTAGTGGCGCCGTTGCTGGTGGGGCTGGCACTTTTCTCGCTGACCAAGGCGTCGGGCATTCCGACGGTGCCAAGCTTTGCCGTGCATCTGGCCGTGCTGTTTGCGGCGGCGGTGGCGTGCCACGGGCAGCTCGCCGAGAGCCGGCCGGCGACCGTACGGCTCACCGAGTTCTACTTAGTGATGTCGCTGGGCGGAGTGCTCGGCGGGGCCTTCAATGCGCTGCTGGCGCCGTTGATCTTCACGACCGTAGCGGAGTATCCGCTGATGCTGGCGGCGTTCCTGCTGCTGCTGCCGCAGCGTGACTGGATGGGTCCGATCTGGGTGCAGGTTCTGGCGGTGGTCGCGGCCGGGCTCGCGGTCATTTCCATGTATGTGTACCGGGTTCCGGCACTGGCGGCGGATGGGCAGACAAGTTTCTTCGTGCTGCTCGTTCTGGCATTCGCGGGCCTGTACCTGGTGCGGAGGTCGCGGATCGGCAGCGCCGCCGCGGCGGTTGCGCTGTGGATGATCGGTTTCAATTCCCTGCCGACAGCCGGGGGGTATTCCGAGCGGGGATTCTTCGGCGTCGTGCATGTGCGCGAGCAGGCGGGATACCTGACGATGGTGCACGGCACCACGCTGCACGGGGCGCAGCATCTGGGTGAGGACGCATATCGTCCGGGCACGTACTATGCACCGGGCACGCCGATGGGGCAGGTGTTTGCGGCGTTCACGCAGCCCGGAGAGATCGGCGTGATCGGGCTCGGGGCCGGTTCGGTGGCCTGCTATGCCTGGCCGGGACAGGCCTATACCTTCTTCGAGATTGATCCGGTCGTGGTCCGGCTGGCGGGTGATCCGGCCTGGTTCTCCTATCTGTCGGAATGCACGCCGGAGGCGAGGATCGTGCTGGGCGACGGGCGTCTGACGCTTGCGGCCGAGCCGGAAGGAAAGTTCGATATTCTGCTGGTCGACGCCTTCTCGTCAGATTCGATTCCGGTGCATCTGATGACGCGCGAGGCGGTGGCGCTCTATCTGTCGAGGATCCGTGAAGACGGGGTCTTGTTGCTGCATGTCTCAAGCCGGTATCTTGCGCTGGAGACAGTGACGGCCCGGATTGCCGACGAGCTGGGCGCGCCTGGGCAGCGCCAGTTCCATGTGCTGCCGTCGGGCGGGGCTTCGGCGCTGCGCGAGCAGTCCAGCGTGGTGGTCGCGCTGGCCCACAATGAGGCAGCGCTGTCGGAACTGACAGAGGAGATGGGCTGGACGGAGCTTCAATCGGACGGCGGCCGTGCGTGGACGGATGATTATTCGAACGTCGCCGGCGCCGTCTGGGACCGGCTGGTACTGAAGGCGCCCTAGCGCCGGCGAACCGAGTGTGTGTTAGGGTGGGCGGAAAGGAGCAGGCATATGGCCGAGAAGTTCGAAAGACACCGTCAGGCCTGGACGACCGATGAGGTGCAGAAGCTGCACCTGCTGGCGACCAAGGGCATGAGTCTGAAAGCTATCAGCAAGGCGCTGACCCGAAGCGAGGAATCTATCCAAGCGCGGGCGAAGGTGGACAAGCTGAAGATCTCGAAGATGCGGTAGTTATGCGCCGCAGTCTGGGATTGAGCGCCTACGGACGAATTGTGTCCTGAGCTTTGCCGGTTACTGGGGAGGCTGCGGCCAAGAGGAGGGGAGGTCTTGCGTATCCCCGGCCCACAGGTGGCGGATGCCGTCACTGATCAGGCGGGGGACGACGGTGTAGTGGTTTTCGCCCGAATAGATCCGGGTGCTCAGTTGCAAAGAGCGATAGCGGCGCAATCTGAGTGTCTCGGAGAGCGAGGCGGTCGCGCTCACAATGCCCGAGGCAGCGAGAAAGTATTCTTCTGTTTCATCGGCCCCGACGCCGATGAACAGCGCGGCGTCGAGATCATCATGCGCCGCCGCATAGAGTGCTTCGGCGCCCAGCACGGCACCGCGCACGCCTTCCAGGTAGGGGCTGCCGATGATCATCTTGTCGAAGGCTTCCGGGCGCTTGAACAGGCTGTAGGCCGCGAACATGCCACCGGCGGAATGGCCGAACAGGGCATGCTCGTCCGAGAACCGGTAACGCGCGGCGAGTTGCGGGCGAAGCTCGTCGACGAGGAAGCCAAGAAACTCATCCGCCAAGTGGGGAAACTCCGGCAGCGGGGCAAGTTCTTCCCAGACCTCTCCGCGCAGGCCGCGCGGGAAGTAATCCGGCCCCGGTGGCGAGAAGTCCATGACGCGGCGTCCGATGCCTGCCAGGCCGTCCTCGCTGCGGCTGCCGATACCGATGATGATCATTTCCGGCGCCATGTTGCCGAGCACGAGCGTATCCTGCACGCCGACAACCGTGCGCAGCATCAAGGGCGCATCCAGCACCCAGAGCACGGGGAACGTCTGATCCGGCCGGCTTGCATAGCTCGCTGGCAGGTACACGGTGATCTCGTGATCGTAGGGCATCGCAGAGCCGCGCTTCGACACGGGCGCCTGCGGCTCCATATTCGCCCGCGCGCCGTCGAAATAGGCAAGCTGGGGGTTGGCGGCCGCCTGCGGGGCAAGGAAAAACAGCGCGGCGAGCGCCGCCCCCAGCCAGCGAGAAAGCTTTGGCATTCTGGTTCTCCCGTTCGGGCGCATATTGATAATCAATAAATTCTCTATAGAGCAGATTCCGGGTTGTCCAGTGGTTCGTTCGGCGCGGTCACGCCCGGGGGGAAGCGGTGAACCGGCCGGGAGACATTATCCTTGGACGGAGCATTTTTCACACGCTTCTGTCGGAATGGTAACCCGGCGCGCGCTGCGCAGCGGAACCTTCCGCCTATTCAGTGGTTCTAGTGGAATAAGAAACAGGAGCGCAGCATGACCGATATCAAGTCCGCCAGAATAGCCATCCTCTCGACAAACGGGTTCGAGCAATCGGAATTGTTCCAGCCGAAGAAGACACTCGAAGCAGCCGGGGCGAGCGTGCATGTCGTGTCGCCGAAGTCTGGGTCGATCAAGGGCTGGAAGGACGGCAACTGGGGCGACAGTGTGAATGTGGACGTGCTTCTGAAGGACGCTCGACACGAAAACTATGATGCGCTTGTATTGCCCGGCGGCCAGATGAATCCAGACGTGCTCAGGACCATTCCGGAAGCGATCAGCTTCGTAAAATCCTTCTTCGAGGCCAAAAAGCCGCTTGCTGCCATCTGCCACGCCCCCTGGCTGCTTATTGAGGCAGGAATCGTCCGCGATCTGTCCCTGACCGGTTACAAGTCGATCAAGTCCGACATCCTGAACGCGGGCGGCAAATGGGAAGACAAGCCGGTCGTGGTCGATAAGGGCGTAATTACTTCCAGAAATCCGGAAGACCTCGACGCCTTCTCGCGCAAGATCATCGAGCAGGTTGCCAAGAGCCAGCACGCGCAAAGCGCCGCCTAACCCGCGCGCAGGACATCCGTACAATTGAGTTAGATAGTGCGTGGCCGGAAATTGGGGCGGGCTCGCCGCCTCAGGGGCCCGCTTCGCCGCTCGCGAGCGCTTCGCGACGCTTCTCAGCGGCCGATTTCTTGACGCTTTCGGAGCGCAGCTGGCCGCAGGCGGCGAGAATGTCGCGGCCGCGGGGAGTGCGGATGGGGGAGGAATAGCCGGCGCGGTTCAGGATTTCGGCGAAGGCCTCGATGGTTTCCCAGCTGGAGCATTCATACGGGGTGCCGGGCCAGGGATTGAACGGGATCAGGTTTATCTTCGCCGGCAGACCCTTCAGCAGACGGACGAGATCGTGCGCCTCGGCAGCTGTATCGTTGACGCCTTTTAGCATCACGTATTCGAAGGTCACGCGGCGCGAATTGCCGAGGCCGGGATAGGCGGCGATGGCGTCCATCAGTTCGGCGAGATTGTACTTGCGGTTGATCGGCACCAGCTCGTTGCGCAGGTCGTCATTCGTGGCGTGCAGCGAGATGGCAAGCATGGCGTTGGTGCGGGCGCCGAGTTCCGGGATCTTGGGGGCAACGCCCGCGGTGGAGACGGTGATGCGCCGGCGGCCGATCGCGATACCGTCGCCGTCCGAGATCGTGTCGATCGCTTCGGCGACATTGTCGAGATTGTAGAGCGGCTCGCCCATGCCCATGAAGACGATGTTGGTTAGCAGGCGGCCTTCCTCGGCGCTCGGCCATTCGTCCAGCGCGTCGCGGGTGATCAGCACCTGCTGGACGATTTCCTGGGCGGTGAGATTGCGCACGAGGGCCTGGGTCCCGGTATGGCAGAAGGTGCAGTTAAGGGTGCAGCCGACCTGGGACGAGACACACAGCGCGCCGGCTTTGCCGACATCCGGGATATAGACGCTTTCGCCC
>JBGTKN010000073.1:0-4355 GCA_041744615.1 Hyphomonas sp.
GAACTCGCCGGGCGGCAGGCCCGGCTCGAAGGCGCCGCGGATTTCCGCCGCAAAGGCCTCGATCCCCGCCGCACCCGCCGGCGCCGCCTGCGCTCGCTCGTCAGCCGCGAAAGCCGCCTGGATGATTGCAATCTGCTCGCCCGAGGCCGCAAGCCCCTCGCCAGGCTTCCAGTTTGCGTCCACTGTGGGAATATCGGCAATGTCCGGATAACCCTCGCCCCGGATCTCGGTCCGGCGCGCTTCATACCATTCCGGCGCATCGTTAAGGGCGCCGCGCACCTTCGAAAACGAAGATGTACACGCAGATGCCAGCAAAAGCGGCACGCCACAGAGGAGAATCGCCGTGTTTTTCATGGTTAATCTCATTAAATCACAAACATTGTGATGGATAGATGAGCCCAAGAAACAGGGCAAAACTAGGACCTATGAGCAGCGCCAACCCACCGACCTCGGGTCAGGAACCCCTTGCGGCGCTGATGGCGGCGCAGGATCCGATGCGCTGGCAGGTGCTCATGACCACGCTGGCGCTCGCCAATACCGAGTCCCAGGCGCTGATGTCCGAGGTAATGACCGGCTCGGGGCCCCTGTCGACCGTCACCAAGGGCGACCCGATGGGCGCCACCGACGCGTTCCGCGAAGTTGGCCAGAGCCTCGCCATGAACCCCGTGGCGATGATGCAGGCGAACCTCGAGCTGATGCAGGGCTGGATGAAGCTCTGGCAGGAGATGGTATCCGAGACGATCTCGCAGGAGGCCCCGAAAGAAAAAGACAAGCGGTTCTCGGACCCTGAATGGCAGGTCAACCCCGCCTTCAAGTTCATCCGCAAGGCCTATGACGTGAACTCGAAATGGATGAACAGCCTCGCAGACCGCGCAACCGGAATGGATCCGGCCGTGCAACTGCGCGCGCGGTTCTTCATGCAGCTGCTGACCGAGAGCCTCTCGCCCACCAACTTCCTCGGCACCAATCCGCAGGCCCTGCGCGCCTTCATGGAAAGCGGCGGCGAAAGCGTGCTCGCCGGCCTGCGCATGGCGCGTGAGGATGTCCGCAAGGGCAATGGCAAGCTCTACATTTCGCAGACCGACGAGACACCGTTCGAAGTCGGGGTCAACATCGCCACCGCCCCCGGCGAAGTCGTCTTCCGCAACGACCTGCTGGAGCTGATCCAGTACGCGCCGTCGCAGCCACAGGCCTATTCGAAACCACTGCTGATTTTCCCGCCCTGGATCAACAAGTTCTACATCCTCGACCTGCGCGCCGAGAACTCGATGATCCGCTGGCTCGTCGACCGGGGCCTTACCGTGTTTGTCGTCTCCTGGCGCTCGGCCGACAAGGTCACGATGGATTACGACTGGGACGACTACGTCAAGAAAGGCATCTACGCCGCCGTCGAAGGCGCGTTGCAGGCCTCGGGGGCGAAGTCGCTGAATGCTGTCGGCTACTGCATCGGTGGCACGCTGCTCACCTCCGCCCTCGCCCACATGTCGGCCACTGGGTATGACAAGATTTCCTCCGCCACCTTCTTCGCCTCCCAGTCCGATTTCGAACTCGCCGGCGACCTGAAAGTGTTCACTGATGGTCCGGGCCGGGACTATGTCTACGGTCTGATCGACGAGCATGGCGGCATCATGCCCGGCAAGGACATGTACGAAACCTTCAACTGGCTGCGCCCGATCGACCTCGTCTGGCGCTACGTCGTGGACATGTACATGCTCGGCAAGCCGCCGCGCCCGTTCGACCTACTCTACTGGAACGCCGACCAGACCAACATTCCCGGTCCCGTGCACCGGCGATATCTGAAGGAATGCTATTCCGAGAACCGCATCGCTCAGGGTGAATATACCGTACTCGGAATAAAGATCGATCCGCGCAACATCACAATCCCGGTCATGCTACAGGCGTCGAAGGACGACCATATCGTGCCGTACGAGAGCGTGTTCCGCACCGCGAAACTGTACGGCGGTGATGCCACGTTCGTGTTGTCCGGATCAGGCCACATCGCCGGCGTGGTGAACCATCCCGACGCGAAGAAGTACCAGCACTGGGTCAATCCCGGCAAACTCGGCGGCTCGGCCAATGAATGGCTGGAAACGGCAACCGAGATCGGCGGAAGCTGGTGGCCCACCTGGTGGGACTGGCTACGCCCGAAATCCGGCAGGAAGGTTGCGGCCGTCCAGCCCAAAGACATGGGCCTCGGCACTGCGCCTGGCACGTACGCCAAGGTTCGCCTCGCGGATATCGCCCTGCCTCCGAAGTAGGCTCAGGTCAGAGCCAGTAGGGCTCGGCCTTGTAGTGTGTATAGACCGTTTCCTCATAGGCGCGGTCGCCCAGCTGGCCGTATTCGCCCGGATTGAGATTTGGCGCCACTTCCAGTTCGTCTCTGGACAGACTGACGACATAGCCCTCCTTGGACTTGTCGAAATACATCGATTGCCACGGCACCGGGTGGCGTTTCTCGCCGAGACCGAGGAAGCCGCCAAACGACATCACTGCATAGGCCACCTGGCCCGACTGCTTGTCGATCATGACGCAGTCCACCGTCCCCAGCTTTTCGCCTTCGACATTGTAGACGGCCGTGCCTTCAACCTTGCTGGAACTGATCAGGCTCTGGGAAATTGCGTCGCTGTTGGTCATGAATCGCTCCGTGTGCGCTGGCTCGTGACGAGCCCTGCGGAGACAACGGACGATACAGAAAAACGTTCCGGCGTGAATGCCTGAATCCTGCGCGGCGGACGGGCCTAGCAGGCCAGCCCCGCGCTTTCGTCCAGCCCCAGTGCAATGTTCAGGTTCTGCACCGCGGCGCCGGAAGCGCCCTTGCCCAGATTGTCCAACCGCGCAACGAGACGTGCCTGATCGTCATTGCCGAACACATAGAGCTCAAGCCGGTTTGTGTCATTGCAGCCCTCGGCGCCCAGCGTCTTTATCGCGTCGCCTTCGCCGAGCCCGATCACCTTGACGAATGTCTCGCCCTGATAGGCCGCTTTAAGCGCGGCATGCACAGCCGTCCGCTTTGGCTTCTTCGGCAACGCCCAGAGCGGCATCGGCACCTCGATGATCATGCCCTGCGCGAACCGGCCGACGGACGGCAGGAACATCGGCGCGTGGGCCAGCGCCGCGTGTTTCTTCATTTCCGGCGGATGCTTGTGCGTCTGACCCAGCGCGTAGATGCGGAAATTGTCCTCCGTCTCGCGCTCTTCGAACTCCGCGATCATCGGCTTTCCGCCGCCGGAATATCCGGACACGGCATTCACCGTCACCGGCCAGTCCGGCGGCAGCAAACCGGAGACGATCAGCGGGCGCACCAGCGCTATGAAACCGGTGGGATAGCAGCCTGGATTGGATATCCGCGCCGAGGCGGAAATCGCCGCGCGCTGGCCGCGGTCCATTTCCGGAAACCCGTAGACCCAGCCCGGCGAGGTGCGATGCGCCGTGGACGCATCAATGATCACGGTGTTGGGATTCTCGACCAGACTGACCGCCAGCCGCGCCGCGTCGTCCGGCAGGCAGAGGATCACCGCGTCCGCCTTTTTCATGATCGCTGCGCGCGCGTCCGCATCCTTGCGTTTCGCCTCGTCGATCGACAGCAGTTCAATGTCGCTGCGCGCTTTCAGCCGCGCCGCAATCTGCAAACCGGTTGTGCCCGCTTCACCATCAATAAAGACTTTGGGTTTCATGCGCCCACTCCTCCGGGATCAGGGCAAAAAGAAAAACGGGCGCTTCGTCTCCGAAGCGCCCGCTTGAACACGGTAAATCCGTAAACGGATCAGCGCTTCGAGAACTGGAAGCTGCGGCGAGCTTTGGCCTTGCCGTACTTCTTGCGTTCGACGACACGCGGGTCGCGCGTCATGAAGCCGAAGGGTTTCAGCACCGGGCGAAGGCCCGGCTCGAACGCGACGAGGGCGCGCGAAATGCCGTGGCGAACCGCGCCGGCCTGGCCCATCAGGCCCGACCCCTTGACGGTGCAGATCACGTCGAACTCGGTCGCGCGGCCCGCTTCGATCAGCGGCTGGGCGATGACCATGCGCAGTACGGGGCGTGCGAAATACGTTTCCTGATCCCGGCCATTGACCGTAATCTTGCCGGTGCCGCGCTTGATCCAAACGCGAGCGGTAGCTTCCTTGCGGCGGCCGGTGCCATAGGCGCGGCCCTGCGCATCGATCTTCGGTTCGACCTTGACGGCCGGCTCTGCCGACGGCGCGCCGGTCATGGCGCCAAGGTCTTTCAGGGAAGCGGAGGTATCGGTCATGTGGATCAGGCCGTTTTCGAGTTCTTGCGGTTCATCGATTTGAAGTCGACGAGCTCGGGTTGTTGGGCGACGTGCGGGTGCTCACCGCCGGCATAGATGCGCAGCTTGC
>JBGTKN010000074.1:0-3991 GCA_041744615.1 Hyphomonas sp.
CGCGCTTCAGGACCTTCTTGACGTCTGTCGCATTGAAATCGACAAGACCAGCTTCGGTCTCTTTATCGTCTTCACCCTCGCCGTCGCCGGCCGTGTTTTTCTTTTTCTTGGTGGCTGTCGCCATAGTCCAGTTTCTCCCTGGCGAAGGAGGCCGCCTGTTGCCGCCCCACGCCCGTTGCCAATCGCCCTGCCGTCAGCTGTCGCTGCGTTTGCCTGCTGCTTCATTCATGCGGGCTTTGAGGGCCCGTCGCTCCGCGACCATTTGATGCCTTCGCCGCCAACCCGAAGGCGACGTCGAGGCTCCCCCGCTCGCATCATCCATGCCAGAGCCGAGGTTTTCCTGGCCGGGACGCCCGGCTGCCACATACTGCTCGAGGGCGATCAGCCACTCCCGTGCCTCGGGCCCATCGGCCGCTATCTGAGACGTTACGGGATAATCTTTGAGCAAACTGGCAGCACGCATGTACCCAGTTTGCGTTAAATGGGCGGTCAGTACCGCCCGGTCAATAGGCTTTCCCGCATTTGCGAAATCGAGAAGCACATCGCGGATTTGCACCACATCTGCGTCGGCCAGTGCGCAGGCAGCGAGCGTTTCGGTGCCGAGCGCCAGAAGGAAGGGGCTGTCGATTGCCCGGACCACCACGCCCAGGCCGCGCAGTTTGGCAGGGGCGCCCTTCTTGAGTTCGGTCTGGGCGGGCTCGCCTTCGAGGGGAGTCTGTCCCGATCCGGGGCGGCCCTTCCTGTAGCTGGCACTACGCTTTGCATCGCGCAGGGCCCACATGTGATCACGCAGGCGGGACTTCAGATCGCGCTCGTATGCCGCCTTCACGCCTCCATGCCGGATCTGGCCGCAAGCGGCCATCAGGCGGGCTTCGAGACCGGCCTGACGTTCCGGCGTGTCCAGCGGCTCAGCGTCGCGTTCGCGCCGCCAGAGGAGTTCGGACAGAGGCAGGCGCCGTTCGATCTCCTCGCGCATGGCCAGCGCACCGCGCGCCCGAATCAGGTCGTCCGGATCCATGCCGTCCGGCAGCAGCACGAAGAAGAGCGAGCGGCCTGGCTCCACGAAAGGTAGCGCCCGGTCGAGCGCGCGGTAGGCGGCGCCAAGGCCGGCGCGGTCGCCGTCAAAACACATTACCGGCTCGGGACCGGCTTTCCAGATCAGCTGCAGTTGTTCCTCGGTCAGCGCGGTACCAAGCGGTGCGACGGCATGGCCGAAGCCGGCTTCCGCCAACGCGATGGCGTCCATATAGCCTTCGCAAACGATCAACCCGCCGCCTTCGCCGGCGCCGAGCGCTTCGCGGGCGGCGCGGTAGCGATAGAGCACCGTCGACTTGTGGAAGAGTTCGGTATCGCCGGAGTTCAGGTATTTGGGCTTCGCATCCGGCGCCAGCCCCCTGCCCCCGAAGGCAATGACGGCGCCGCGCATGTCGGTGATCGGGAACATCAGGCGTCCGCGGAAAAAATCGAACGCCTCGCCGCCCTTGTCACTTTCCCTGATCAGGCCGGTTTCGATAAGTTCCTTGTCGCTGAAGCCTTCGGAACTGAGGTGCGCGCGGGTGCGGCGCCAGTCGTCCGGCGCATAGCCGAGGCGGTGACGCTTCCAGGCGGCGGGATCCAGGCCGCGGCCTTCGAGGTAAGTGCGGGCACCGCTGCCTTCGCCGGACTGGAGCCGGTCCTCGAACCAGGACGCGGCCGCTTCGCACACCGCGACGAGCCGTTTGCGATGATCATAGGCTTCAACCGCTTCCGCGCTGGCCTTCGGGAGCTGCATGCCGGCTTCTTCGGCAAGCTTCTCGACTGCTTCCATGAAGGAGAGGCGTTCGGTCTCCATGATGAAATTGATGACGTCGCCGCCGGTGCCGGAGGAGAAGCATTTGAAAATACGCTTCTGGTCGTTGACATAGAAGCTGGGCGTCTTCTCGTTGGTAAATGGCGACAGGCCCACCCATTCCTTGCCCTTTTTGGTCAGTTTCACCTTGCGCCCGATGACATCCGAGGGGCGGATGCGGGCTTTCAGCTCCTCCACGAAGCCGTCAGGGATGCGGACTGTCTGAGACATCTGTGCAGTCTACCGCTTTCGGCCTGGAGGGGGAACGCAGCAAATCGTTACGCACAAAAGAAAAGGCCCCGCCTTGCGGCGGGGCCCTGGTGCCGAAACGCGCCGCAAGCTAGTCCCGGGGGTACTCGGGTGCTTGCGCAAACGTTTCAGCAGACACGTCGAGAACGAACTCGCCGTCCGTGTCGCCCTGAGCGAGCGTTATGGCATCGGCATCGACCAGGAACTGGTTGGTGCCGGCCATGTCCGCCGCCACGACGGCGTACTTGGCTTCGCCGGTGTTCGTAAGGATCAGGTCATTGATCCGGCCGGTTTCGCCGGTGAAGGCCATCGACACGTTGGTGCCGAGCATTTCAGAGGCGAGGCGGTAGTCGTTCACCGCGTTCTGCTCGAATGCCGGCAGAGTCGAGAGGGTTTCACCCGTATACTGGACGATCACATTCGGCTCGTCGCCCGAAGTGTCCGGGTCCGGCTGGATCGTGGCAGCGTTGAAGCCCACCGTGCGAAGTTCGCCGCCGACGCCGGCAATGCCGCCATCACGGACCACAAGCATCGGTGCCGAGCCGTTTTCGCCGAGCCAGATGTCGGAGATCGTGGCGATCTCATCGCCAGCGGTGTCGTGAACCGAAGCGCCGATCAAGTCGGAGGCCTCGAACTCGCCCGAAGCGAGCACGTAAACTTCACGGGTGCCTTCAACCGGCGGCATGGTATCGTCGACCGTACTCGGGTTCTCCGCAATCACCTGCGGGGTGTCATAAGCAGCCGTTTCGGCGGAATCGCACGCAGCAGCCGACACAAGGAGGGCGAGCGCACTTGCAGTAGCAAGAAGGGATTTCATGGGAATGTCCTTTCAGTCTCACGAACACTCTCAACGGCGCCGGCGGCGATGTGTTCCGGGACTTACGGACTTTTCAGACTCGCGGCCAAAACAAGGCAGGCGCAGACGCGCATCTGAGGAAAGGTCGTGAGATCAATTGGAGCGGGTCAGCGCCGTACGCACGGCCTTGCCGGCGATGGAAGCGTCGATCAGTCCGGGATAGCGCTCCTTGAGCGCCGTCACGCAGCGGCCGAGATCGGTGAGTTTCGACGCGCCGAGATCATCGACGATCTGGTTGACGGCAATGTCGAGCGCCTTGCCAGTCAGCGGTTTGGGCAGGAACTGCCGGATGATCTCGATTTCGTCGCGCTCGCGCATGGCGTCTTCGATCCGGCCTTCGTCATCATGCTCCCGGGCCGAAGCCTCGCGCTGCTGAACGAGCGTTTCGAGCACGCGGCGGACGTCTTCATCCGGGCAGCCGGCGCCCTGGCCGCGGCCCCGTGCACAAACATCGCGGTCACGGATGGCGCACTCGATGAGCCGCAGGGTTGCCCGCTTGGTCTCGTCGCCGATGGAATCCGATTCATACTTGAGCGCCTGCAAAATCCGGGCTCTCAGGCCCATACACGCTGACACATCTTCGCGGCCCATGCCGTCCACTGCCTTTCTACGCCTGCACCTTGAGCACATTGCTTGACGGTACAGAGACTCAGCCCCAATAAGCGGCCAAGTTTTAGCCAGACTGGTTAATGATGAGTCAAGCCAGTCCAGCGATTGGAGGTAATCGGTCCGTGAGCAAGAATCAAGATATGGACTCAGCCACCGGCGCCCTGGCTCTCGCCGACGGCACGGTGTTTGCGGGCCATGGGGCGGGCGCGGTGGGCATCCGGACCGGGGAGCTGTGCTTCAACACCGCCATGACCGGCTACCAGGAAATCCTGACCGACCCGTCCTATGCCCAACAGCTGGTGCTGTTCACCTTCCCGCATATCGGAAATGTCGGCGCCAACCCGGAAGACCATGAAGACTCCACCCCGCCCGCCGCCGACGCCGGCAATGCCGCCATCACGGACCACAAGCATCGGTGCCGAGCCGTTTTCGCCGAGCCAGATGTCGGA
>JBGTKN010000075.1:0-5274 GCA_041744615.1 Hyphomonas sp.
GACACTTCAGGTCTCGCCAGATATCATCCGCGCGCTGATTGCAGAAAAGACCGGTTATCCGCCAGACATGCTGGAAGACGACATGGACCTTGAGGGCGAACTTGGCGTCGATTCCATCAAACAGGTCGAAATCCTGTCTTCGCTCCGAGATCAGTATCCGTCGCTGCCGGAAGTCGATCCCGAACACCTCGCTGAACTGCGCACCATTCGGAAGATCGCCGATTTTTTCGGCTGAGGGATGGCGGGGAGGCACGGGCTTCCCACCGTCCCCACCTGCCCCGGGCTGAGGTTGCACCTTATCGGTGTGACGTGCGCCCCGTTGTGTGGCGCAAGTCGGATGCGGCGCCAGCGTTCAGCCTGCGACCTGGTGCGATGGTGGAGGTCACAATCGCAGAACCGCAAATGGCCGCGGCTGTTTCGGCTGCAGTTTCGGCACTTGGTTATCAGGTGCGGCAGATTCCGCATCCTTCAGGTAACGCTGAAGCTGTCATCATCACCGAAGGTCTCACCTCGGGAACGCCGGAAGACGTTCACTGGCTTGCTCTCCAGGCTGCAAAGGCTGCCCGTCGTAGTCAGGGCGTAATTGTCCTTCTGCAGGCCGCTCATCCGTTTTCGGGCCTCGAAGGGTTGAGCCGAACGCTGCGAAAAGAATGGCCGGGGACGCACGCGTTTGCCTGGACGGTCCCGACAGGCGCTGCAAACGTCGTGGCGGCCGGGCTCCATGGCGGCTTTGGGGATGGAGAGATAACGGCTTCCGGAATTCTGTTGATTGCCGAGACCGGCACTTCGCTCGCGCCTCCGTCCCCCGTGCGCGAGGCTCGACCTTCTGTCTGGCTCGTCACCGGCGGCGCACGGGGCGTCACCGCGGCCTGCGCCATCGAACTCGCCCGCACCACGGGTGGCACAATCCTGTTGGCGGGTCGCTCGGCTGAGACTCCTTGGCCTGCAGACTTGCCCTTCGCGAACGAACTCAAGATTTTGCGCAGCCTCCTGGTCAACCGCAGTCGCGAGACCGGCGCTCGTGTCACGCCAGCAGAGATTGATCGAACCGCCCGCAGCCTACTGGCAGGCGCCGAGATTCGGGGCACTCTTGAATCCATTCGTGCAACGGGCGCTGAAGCGATCTACATTCCGCTGGATGCCGGAGACAGCGCGGCTGTTTCGAGAACAATCTACGAAGCGCAGCGACAGTTCGGTCCCATTACCGGTCTGGTTCATGGCGCTGGCGTACTCGCCGACAAGCTCGCGGTGGACAAGACCGAAGCCGAGTTGCGCCGCGTCTTCTCTCCGAAAGTGGGTGGGCTGATGAATATTCTTGACGCAATCGAGCCGCGCCAGCTGTCTCATATTGCGTTCTTTTCGTCGGCTGCCGCCTTTTTCGGCAACAAGGGTCAGTCGGACTATGCGATGGCCAATGCACTCCTTGCCAGCGCCGGTCGCTCGCTCTCGAAATTCGTAGCGGGCGCCAACGTGAAAGTCTTTCACTGGGGTCCATGGGCGGGCGGCATGGTGGACGGCGCTCTGGCTTCCCACTTCGAAGCGCAGGGCATCCCGCTCATTCCGGTCGACGAAGGCGCGCGCATCTTTGTCAGCCAATTGCTTGGCGGCGCTCCGGACCAGATTGAAGTCGTCGTCGGACAAGCCTGGGCGACGTCATGAGCCTGTTCGAACCCATCGCCATCATCTCTGAAGCGTGCGTCCTGCCCGGGGCTTCCACGCCGGCTCAACTCTGGGAGACGGTGCACGCGGCGAAAGTGGTCACCCGGCCCGTCAACGCTCGGGAATTGGGCCTTGGGAGCGGCGAAGACCAATTACGCCACTATGTTTCCGGGCGGGTGGATCAACCCGTCGTCGAGCACGAAGGCTTGCGGCGCCTTGCTCACATCAACACCGCCGCCCTCGATCCCGTCCATCGATGGCCACTGCAGGCGGCTTGGGAAGCCTGGTCGGCTGTCACAAGTGCCAGCAAGACAAAACCCGGAAGTCGCGGTGTATTTCTCGCCAACCTCTGCTACCCAAGCCGCGCCAAGGTCGATTATGCAGATGATGTATGGCGCGATGGCAGTACAGATCGTCCGCTCACGGATACTTTGAATTCCGGTATGCCCGCGCGTGTCATCGCGCAGATGATCGGCGCCGAAGGGCCTGCTCTGGCGCTCGATGCGGCCTGTGCTTCTTCTCTCTATGCGCTGGAAATCGCTTGCCGCAAACTCGCCGCACGCCAGATCGACATCGCGCTCGTTGGCGCCGTCAACGCCGCCGACAACCTGATCCTGCACATCGGCTTCGACGCTTTGAAGGCGCTTAGCCCGACCGGGCGTTCGCGCCCGTTCATTCAAGGGGCGGACGGGCTGGTACCGTCCGAAGGCGCCGCCGCGGTGGTGCTGAAACGCCTTTCAGATGTTCAGCCGTCAGACACGGTGCGCGGCGTCATACGCGGCATTGGCCTCTCCAATGACGGACGTCGCAAAGGCTTCCTGGCACCCGATTCTGACGGACAGGTCGAAGCTATGCGGCGGGCATACGCGATGTCCGGGATCAGCCCCGCCCAGATTGGATATCTCGAGTGTCATGCCACCGGCACCCCCGTAGGCGACAATGTCGAAATCCAGTCGGCTGCCGCTGTCTTCGGCACTGAGCGCGAACTCGCCATCGGATCCCTGAAGGCCAATACGGGCCATCTCATCACGGTCGCCGGGCTCGCGAGTCTGCTGAAACTAACTGCGTCTCTGGAGTACGAGACCTTCGCACCCACGCCGCTTGATGGCGCCTTGATCAGGCCACTTGCCGATACCGGACTTGGTCCGGTCAAGGAAGCCCGCCACTGGGCCCGAGTGGGCGATGTACCTCGCCGCGCCGCCATCAGCAATTTCGGATTCGGTGGCAACAACTCGCATCTGATACTTGAAGCTCATGAACCGTTGGAAGGTTACGTCAACGGCCATACCCCGATCGCACCGGTTGCCAGCGACGAGATCGTTGTCGTCGGAATCGGGCTCATGGCGGGCACCGACCGAGGAGAACGCAGCGTCGTCCGCCGTCTGATGAATGCGCCGGCCGCTCCTGGGCGCCAGGCGGACCTCATAGGCGCCGACCCGGTGAAGGCGCGCATACCCCCATCCGACCTGCTGCGAGCCGAAGCCCGACATCTGGCGATCCTCGACGTTTCTCAGATGGCACTCGATGGCGTCTCCCGGCCCGCGCCCGAACAATGCGGTGTATTTGCCGGCATCCGCTGTGCGGATGATTCCGCTCGTTGGCCTGTTCGCGAGCGCGCCAAAGCGGAGCTTGCCGCCGCCGGCCGCAATGATATCGACGCGGCGCTCGATATGATTGCCCCTCCACTGGTTGCCGCTGACGTACTCGGAGCGATGGCAAACATGGCTGCAAACCGGATCACTTCAAGCGAGGACTTCCGTGGCCAGGGTTTCGCGGTCGCCGCCGAAGAGAGTTCCGGGCTCGCAGCGCTTGATATTGCCGTTGCCGCACTGTCCGCCGGTACTTTGGATCTTGCAGTCGTGGCTGGATCTGATTTCGCAGGTTCGGCATGTCCGGCACTAGACGAAGCCGATTGCGCCGCAGCGATTGTACTGAAACGCAAATCGGACGCTGTAGCGGCGGGCGACCGGATCTTTGGCACTTTGCACTCGCTCGAATGGGCAGCGCCCGTGCGCACTAACAGTAGCCGCGTCCTGCAAGCCATCTATGGGCAATCGCTCGCCACATCGGGTCTGTTTGAACTCGCTGTTTCCCTTAGTCTCGCCGCTCGGTCGCATGCGCTTCACGAGACAGGAGCGGCTGTGTCACTTTCTAGTTCCAACACGGCGGTCACAGTCTCCGCAGGCGGAACAGGCACGGCGCAGGCCATCAGCGTCTCGGCACAGGCAGCGCCGCCGCAAGTCACGCCGGACATGCTCCGCCCCGTGCCGAGAATTTTCTTCGCCTCTGCCGCTTCGCGCGCCGCTCTCGCCAATCGGCTGAAAGCGGGCAAATCCGGTGGCATCGGAAAACTGCGTCTTGCCATACTCGCCCGGGACGCGGACCAACTGATGCAGAAATGCACGGCAGCCGCAGCTGCGCTCGAAGCCAGCCAGACGCCTGCCGGTTCCGGCGTTTGGTACGGCGAAGGCAAACCCGACGGCGAACTCGCCTTCGTCTTTACCGGCTCGGCTGCGTCGTATCCTCGCATGGGCCGCGGTCTGTTAATGGCTTTCCCGGAAGTGGCCGCAGGACTTGGAAAGCTGCCCAAAGCGCAGGCCATGACGCCGCTGCTGGCGAAGTCCGCATTGTCCGAATTCGAACAACTCTGCACGGTCTCACTCGTCACGCAGGCGCATGCCATACTTTTGCGCGACGTGCTGGAACTGTCGCCCGAAGCGGCCGTGGGCCTGTCACTGGGTGAGAGCAACGCCCTCTTTGCCTTCGGTTTCTGGAAAGACATGGGCGGTCTGCTCGACGATATCGAGGCGGCGGCGATGTATGAACGTCATCTCGGTGGTGCGTTCGAGACAGCCGGCGAGGCATGGGGACCGAATGTACCGGCCGACTGGACCAATTGGCGGGTACGCGCGCCGGTAAACCGCGTGCGCGAAGAGTTGGCGTGGTGCCCGAACGTCGAGATCACAATCATCTACACGGACGACGACCTGATGATCGGTGGGCCCGCCGACGCCTGCCGTGCGCTGTGCCTGCGGCTGGGCCCCGCGACCGGCACCCTGATGCACCAGCATCTCGTCGTCCATGCAAACGCGATGAAACCTTTCGAGGCGAAGTGGCGCGAGCTTCACACGCGACCTGTCTCTCGGGCGAGCGAAGTGCGCCTTTATGCCAACGCCATCAACGCGTCCTATCGGCCAACCAAGGCACGCGTTGCTGATATGTTGACCCGGCAAGCCGTCGCAACTGTCGATTTCCCAGCTACGATCCGGCAGGCTTGGGAAGACGGTGTGCGGACCTTCGTTGAACTGGGCCCCCGCGATACGCTGACGCAAAGCATCACCCGGATTCTCGCCGGGAAACCGCATCTTGCGGTAGCGACTGACCGGGTAGAGAATGCTGAACTGACCCAGATCGCTGAACTTGCTGCCACGCTCTATGCCTGCGGCTATCCTGTCCGTATCGACCGGATTGTGGCGCGCCTCGACAAAGCGCGCGCGAACCCCTGGACGCACACTGCGCCCTACAAGGTCTCTCGACCCGCCCACATTCCGGCGCCGACTTTGCCAGCCAGGCGGCGCTCGGCCGGCGGCCTTCCAGCCGCCCCCGCACTCCCGC
>JBGTKN010000076.1:0-3456 GCA_041744615.1 Hyphomonas sp.
ATGCCCTTGATGTCGTCCGGGCTCGTCTCGACGCGCACCAGGATCACGTCCTCGCCCTTGGCGGCGAGCAGGAAGGCCTCGTCGGAATCGAACACGACCTTGCCGACCGCCGCGCCGGGGCTGGCGGGCAGGCCTTTCACGATCACGTCGTAAGGCTTGCCACCGGCTTTCTTGTTCTCGTCATCGCTCGGGATGCGCGGATGCAGCAGTTGGTCGAGTTGTGATGGGTCGAGACGGAGCAGGCCTTCCTTCTCGGTGATCAGCTTCTCGCGGACCATGTCGACCGCGATCTTCACGGCCGCGGCGGCTGTGCGTTTCCCGTTGCGTGTCTGCAGCATATAGAGGCGGCCGGCTTCGACCGTGAACTCGATGTCCTGCATGTCCTTGTAATGGTGCTCGAGCTTGGCTGCGACGTCGCGCAGCTGCTTGTAGACTTCCGGCATCGCGTCCTCGAGCGGCTTGTCGCCGGAACCGAGCGTTGCGGCACGTTCGCGCGAAATGGGCGCGGGGGTGCGGATGCCCGCTACCACGTCTTCGCCTTGCGCGTTGATCAGGTACTCGCCGTAGAAAATCGCCTGACCGTTCGACGGGTCGCGCGTGAAGGCGACGCCCGTCGCCGAAGTCTCGCCCAGATTTCCGAACACCATGGCCTGCACGTTGACGGCCGTGCCCCAGTCTTCCGGAATGTCGTTGAGCTTGCGGTAGATGATGGCGCGGTCGCTCATCCAGCTGTTGAACACGGCCGATATCGCGCCCCAGAGCTGCTCGCGCGGATCTTCCGGGAACGGACGGCCGAGCTCCTTCTGCACAGCATCCTTGTAACGGACAATCACGGCTTTCCAGTTGTCCGCCGTCAGGTCGGTGTCGAGGTCGAGCCCCTCGCGCTCCTTGTAGTCGTCCAAAATATGCTCGAACTCGTCATGGCCGAGGCCGAGAACGACGTTTGAATACATCTGGATGAAGCGGCGATAGCTGTCATACGCGAACCGGTCGCCGGCAAGGCCAGCCAGGCCTTGGGCTACGGCTTCGTTGAGGCCGAGGTTCAGCACGGTGTCCATCATGCCCGGCATCGAGGCGCGCGCGCCCGAGCGCACGGAGACCAGCAGCGGGTTGGCCGGATCCCCGAAGCCTTTGCCGGACTGGCGCTCGAGGCTTTCAAGCGCAGCGTTCACTTCGGCTTCGAGGCCGGCGGGATAGGCCCGGCCGGTCTGATAATAAGCAACGCACACGGCCGTGGAGATCGTGAAGCCCGGAGGCACGGGCAGGCCGAGCTTCGCCATTTCGGCGAGGTTGGCGCCCTTGCCACCCAGCAGGTTCTTCATCGAGGCATCGCCGTCCGCGGTGCCGCCCCCGAAGGCATAGACCCAGGTTTGCTCTGCGCCCTTGCGTGCCGCTTCAGCCATGCCAAATCGCCTTCCGTGTGAACTTCATGTTCCGGTGAATTCTATCCGCCCGGTCAGTTTGCAAGTCCTATGCTGCATCGCACCTCTCATGAGAAGAGCGCGTTTCGTCTCCCAGGCGAGTGACAACGTTGTTAATTTGCCTTGGGAGCATGGTGTTGCGCCTCTGGTGCGCAGCGCCGTTCCGCTGCGGAACAATCCGCCTTAACCTTCGATTTTCGAGAAATCCGCTACCTTGTGAAGCGCTTCGCGCACCGCGACCAGCAGCCCCAGCCGGTTGGCCCGCACCGCCGCGTCCGAATCGTTGACCATTACACCTTCGAAAAACGCATCGACTGGAGCCCTCAGTTCTGCGAGAACGCGCATGGCCCCGGCAAAATCTTCCTTGGCGAGCGGCGCCTCCAGCGCAGCCTGCGCGCCCGTTACCGCCGCCCACAGCGCCTGCTCCACCGCCGCCCCCTTGCTGATCAGCGCCGCATCCACCGTCAAGTTCTCCGGCAGTGCACCCTTCTTCTCTTCCGCCCTCAGGATATTCGCCGCCCTGCGATAGCCGGCGAGCAAAGTCGCGCCATCCTCGGTCTCGAGGAAAGCCCCGAGCGCTTCAACGCGTTTCACGATGAGAACGAGATCGCACCGGCCGGGCATTGAGAGACAAGCATCAATCCAGTCATGCCGCGCGCCGCGTTCGCGCAGGTATACTTTCAGCCGGTCATGCAGGAAATCCAGAAGGTCATCGCTCACCGAGGGATCATGCGCCGAAACACGTTCTGCCCAATCTGGAAGTCCCCCCTCAATCGACGTTAGGGCTGACTGTGCCTGGTCGCTGAACACACCTTCATTCATGATTGCGCGCGCAAGCCCAGACAGTGAAGGCGACGACCAGTCGGCTTTCTGCGGTCCAATCTGATGCTTCAGAACCTGCGCATCATTGAACCGGTCGAGGCTGAAACGTAGAGCGTTGTCGAGAATCAAGCGAACGACACCCAATGCCGCGCGCCGAAGCGCGAAAGGATCTTTCGATCCGGTCGGCTTCTCTCCGATCACCCAAAAGCCCGTGAGCGTATCGAGCTTGTCCGCGAGCGCGACAGCTACCGCGACCAGCTCTGAGGGCACGGAGTCATTCGGCCCTTGCGGTTTGTAGTGGTCGCGGATCGCATTGGCGACGTTCGCTTTCTCGCCCGCCTCCAACGCATAATACCGCCCCATCACACCCTGCAATTCCGGGAACTCGCCGACCATCTCTGACACAAGGTCTGCCTTCGCCAGACGCGCTGCGCGCTCGGCCAAGTCAGGGTCCGCGCCAACATGCTTCGCCAGCTCACGTGCCAACGCCGCCACGCGCTCCACCTTGTCCCCAAGCGAGCCCAGTTCTTCCTTGAACGCGATGGTCTTCAGCTTATCGCCCATCACCTCCAGCGGCGTCGCCTTGTCCTTCTCCCAGAAGAAGCGCGCATCGGAGAGGCGCGCGGACAGAACGCGAGCATTGCCTTCGGCGATTTTCACGCCGCCATCGCTCGCCGTGATATTCGCAACCACGATGAAGTTCGGGGCCAACCCCTCTGTACCCGGACGGCGCACCGCGAAATATTTCTGGTGTGTGCGCATCGACAGCTTGATAACTTCCGGCGGCAGATCAAGGAAGGACGGGTCCATCTGCCCGAGCACAATTACGGGCCATTCGGCGAGCCCCATCACTTCTTCGAGCAAGCCTTCATCCGGCACCAGCTCCAGCGCGGCCGCGCCGCACACGTCCGCAATACCCTCAAAGATGCGCGCGCGCCGGTCGGCCCGCGACAGGATAACATGGCCCTTGCCTTCGAGCTGCTTCTTGTAGTCCGCCCAGGATTTGACCGTGTACGGACCACGCCCGTGAACCCGGTGCCCTTCGGTCAGGTTGCCGCTCGCGATGCCACCCACTTCCAGCGGCACAACCGCGCCGTCGAGAATGCAGACAATCCGCTGCAACGGACGCACCCAGCGCAGGTCGCCGTCCGCCGTCCGCATGGATTTTGGCCAGTTGAACCCGCTCACGATGGCCGGTACCGCTTCCGCGATC
>JBGTKN010000077.1:0-16085 GCA_041744615.1 Hyphomonas sp.
TTTCCGCCGGGGCCGCACAGCACCTGGATCTGGCCGTCCGGCCAGTGCGCGTGCACGAACTCGGCCACGGCCTCGCCGGCGCGTTGCATGACGGTGAAACTATCTGTGCCGGCGGCGAAGATCGCCTGCTCAGCGAGGCGCATTTCCTGCGGCGTGAGAATTGGTCTGCCCATGGGGCCGGCTCATAGCACGCGGGTGGCGGATTCGCTTCCGTATTCTGCGACGCGCAGTCCGGGGCCGCGCCGCTCAAGCCGGGTCACCGAACAATGGCCGGGACGGAACACGGTTACCCGGTCATCGTTCTCTAGAAGGCCGCACAGCGCATTGATCGCCACGAAGTGGGAGAACACGGCGGTGTGGGGTGGCAGGGCATCGACGAACGCGCCCATGCGCGCGCGCCAGTCCAACAACGGCGCGCCTGCCTCTGTCCAGGTTCCGGCCATCAGATTGCGCAGCCAGGTGACGCGGTCTTGAATGTCCGGCGGCGTGCCGATTTCCGAGACCTGCGGAGAGATGGCCGGTGTCAACGAGAGGAGGTCCGACAGAGGCGCCGAGGTCTCGCGGCAGCGCTGCATCGGGCTTGAGATGATGTGGGTGATGGCGAACGCGTTCAGGTGCGCCGCGACGGCTTCCGCCTGCTTTGCGCCAAGCGCGCTGAGACCGGGATCGGGATGATCCCCCCAGCCTGCTGCGGCCTCGCCATGCCGGATCAGGTAGATCAAGCGGCGACCGGCTCGCCGGCCATCGCCTGAGGCTGGAGCGCCGGGGTATAGCCATGCTGGCCGAGCAGCTTGAGCGTTTCGCGGTAGATGATGGGTTTGGCGATACCGAGGCGGGACCGCGCCGCGTCAAGCGGCTCGTGCATCAGGGCAATGATGTCCTGCTCGATGATCTTTTCGGCCGCGGCGCCGTTGCGCTTGCCTTCCCGGAAACAGTCCATGATCCGCGCATTCTTGGGCGCGTGCTTTGCGATCGTGCGGCAGCCCATATAGGAAATGAAGATCACGCCGAGGCCGGGTTGCTGGCTATAGGTGAAGGCGAGCAGGGACGCCTCGCCGAGGGCATCACGGTTATAGCCGGAGAGGACATGGAACAGGTCGTGCGTATCGCGCAGGCGGTTGCCGTACCACATCATGTCATCGTCGTACTCTCGGGCCTTGGAGCGGAACTTCTCGCTCTCGTCCACGAGACCCTGGGCGCTCAGGCCCTCGCGCTCCATGAATTCGGCATAGGCGCGGCCGACCGTACCCTCAGGCAGAGCGTGAATCCAGCTATGGTCATCGAGCAGAGGCGGCAGACAGGGCTTTTCCTTCAAGAGTTTTTGTCCGGCAGGCTTGGCCGCGAAAGCCCAGAAGTTCTTCTCGAAGGAATTGCCGTTGAGTGCCTCGATGATGTGGAACACCTGTTCGGTGTCTTCCTTGTCCGCGATCAGCTTCTGCATGTGCGACCAGGCCTTCAGCGGGCGGAAGGCGGCAGGGCGGCGATCTGGGTGGACAAAGGCTTGCACAGTCATTCATGAATCTCCGGGAGCAGGCCATCCTGTAGCACGGAAGGGATTTCCTGAAAAGTGACGCAGGCGTCATTATTATCGAAAAGTGGCCGGAATTGGCTGCCCGTTTGTTAGGCAACGCTGCCTGATTATTTACCATGAGGCATGCGGCGGGCACGAGTCCCCCGACTGTCTATCGCGTCAGCCCCGAAGTCCCCATACGCACGATTGAAATCTTAACCGGGCGCCTGGGGAGAACCACGCATGAAAAAGATCGAAGCCATCATCAAACCTTTCAAGCTCGACGACGTGAAGGAAGCCCTTCAGGAAATCGGTCTCCAGGGCATGACCGTCATCGAAGCCAAAGGGTTCGGACGCCAGCGGGGCCACACGGAACTCTACCGCGGCGCCGAGTACGTGGTCGACTTCCTGCCGAAGCTGAAAATCGAAGTCGTGCTCGCCGACAGCGCCGTCGAGGGCGCCGTCGAGGCCATCAAGAAAGCGGCGCATACCGACAAAATCGGGGATGGTAAAATCTTCGTCTCGGATGTTATCGACGCTGTGCGCATCCGTACCGGCGAAACCGGCGACGCGGCACTCTAGACTTTCAACAGCGCCTCCCGGCGCCTCTCCTGTCAGACAGCACAAACAGCTCACCAGAAGGCAAAACCAATGGCTGATGAACTCTACAAGAAAATGAAGGACGAAGACATCCAGTATGTCGACCTCCGCTTTACTGATCCGCGCGGCAAGATGCAGCACGTGACCTTCCACAAGGGTATGGTCGGCGAAGACTTCTTCACCGAAGGCCAGATGTTCGACGGCTCGTCGGTTGCCGGCTGGAAAGCCATCAACGAGTCGGACATGCTGCTGATGCCGGATCAGGCCACCGCCATCATCGACCCCTTCTTTCAGCAGACCACACTCGCCGTCATCTGCGACGTGCTCGACCCGGTCAGCGGCCAGGCCTACAACCGCGATCCGCGCACCACCGCCAAGAAGGCCGAATCCTACGTCAAGGCTTCCGGCATCGGCGATACGGTCTTCTTCGGCCCGGAAGCCGAATTCTTTATCTTCGACGACGTCCGCTGGTCGGTCGAACCGCACAATACCGGCTACAGCTTCGACTCGGCGGAACTGCCGATCAATACCAGCAAGGAATACCCGATGGGCAACATGGGCCACCGCCCGGGCCCGAAGGGTGGCTATTTCCCCGTGCCACCGATCGACTCCGAGCAGGACATGCGCGGCGAGATGCTGACCATCATGGGCGAGATCGGCCTTGATCCCGAAAAGCACCACCACGAAGTGGCCCCGGCGCAGCATGAGCTTGGCCTCAAGTTCTCGACGCTCACGACGATGGCTGACCGGATGCAGCTCTACAAATACGTGATCCACAACGTGGCCGCATCGTATGGCAAGACCGCGACCTTCATGCCGAAGCCGATGTACAAGGACAATGGCTCGGGCATGCACGTGCACCAGTCAATCTGGGGCGGTGGCAAGCCCCTGTTCGCCGGCAACAAGTATGCCGACCTGAGCGACATGTGCCTCTACTATATCGGTGGCATCATCAAGCATGCCAAGGCGCTCAACGCGATCACCAACCCGTCAACGAACAGCTATAAGCGTCTCGTGCCGGGCTACGAAGCGCCAGTGATGCTGGCCTACTCGTCGCGTAACCGTTCGGCCTCGATCCGCATTCCGTTCGGATCGAACCCTAAGGCGAAACGCATCGAAGCGCGCTTCCCGGATCCGATGGCGAACCCCTACCTCGCTTTCGCCGCCCTGCTGATGGCCGGCCTGGACGGGATCGAGAACAAGATCCACCCGGGCGATGCAATGGACAAGGACCTCTACGATCTGCCGCCGGCTGAAGCGGCCCAGATCCCGCAAGTCTGTGGCTCTCTGCGTGAAGCGCTCGCGGCCCTCGACGCGGACCGCGCCTTCCTCAAGAAGGGCGGCGTGTTCGACGACGACCAGATCGACGCTTATATCGATCTCAAGATGGAAGAGAACATGCGGTACGAACTCCATCCGCACCCGGTCGAATTCGACATGTACTACAAGATGTAAGCTTCGCGGCCTTTGGCCGAGCAGCCGGGCCGGCATCTTCGGATGCCGGCCTTTTCTTTGCCACGAAGGCTGATCAGGAAGGGCGCATGTTGAAGTTGATGATCTTCTGGGGAAGCTGGGCCTGGTTTCCCTTCGCGGCGCTTTGCGTCTGGGGCATCTGGCGCGGCAGGCCGGGCGTGAAAGTGTTCGCTGCGCTGGTGCTGGCCGTGTCCAGCGTGCCCGCCTATGCGCGCTTCATTGAACCTCGACTCCTGATCACGCATGCGGAGACCCTCATCCTGCCGGGCGCGAGCGAAGCGTCTCCCTCGATCCGGATAGCCTTGTTCGGGGATCCGCATATCGGCATGTTCGGGCATGCCATGCCGGTCGAACGGATCGTGAAGCGCATCAATGCAGAGGGCGTTGACGCGGTCTTCCTCGCGGGCGACCTGACCTATCATCCGTACCCGGAGGACATCCCGAATGACTTCGCGGCCCTCGGAGCGCTGGACGCGCCGCTGTTCGCCGTGCTTGGAAACCATGATGTCGGCTTTCCCGGCAACGACCTCACAGATCCGGTCTTCGCCGTGCTCGGCGAGGCGGGCGCAACGATCCTGCACAATCGCGCGTTGGAGGTGAAGATCGGCGGCCAGCCGGTGGTCGTCTCGGGCGCGTCGGACCTGTGGCAGAAGCGGCAGGATTTCGGCTTTTCGGCTGCCCTGCCCGCCGGCAGGCCCGTAATCCTGCTGACCCACAATCCCGACACGGCGCTGGTCGTGCCGGATGATTTTCCCTATTCTCTTATGCTGGCGGGACATACGCACGGTGGCCAGGTGCGCATTCCTGGCCTCTACCGGAAATTCCTGCCGGTCACGGGACCGTTCGACAAGGAGCTCCACCGTTTGACATCGCCTGGAGGCGAGCGCCTGGTCTACGTGACGACCGGGACCGGCATGGTGGGTGTGCCGATGCGGTTCCTGATGCCGCCACGCGTGGACATCTTGACGATCCACCTGCCGGAATGAAAAAGCCCCGGCGGTGAGGCCGAGGCTTTTCGATCTTCAATGTCCGCAGCGGGTCATCCCGCTTCAGTCTGGGCCTTGCTAGCGTGCACATAGAGCGGCTCGGCATTGCCTTCCACCACTTCGGCATTGATCACGACTTCTTCGACGCCGCGCAGGTTTGGCAGTTCAAACATAGTGTCGAGCAGGATGGCTTCCATGATCGAGCGCAGGCCGCGCGCACCAGTCTTGCGGCCGATAGCCTTGCGTGAAACCGCGACAAGCGCCTCGGGCGTGAAGGTGAGCGCCACATTCTCCATGTCGAACAGTTTCTGGTACTGTTTGAGCAGGGCATTCTTCGGCTGGGTGAGGATCTGGATGAGGGCTTTCTCGTCCAGGTCTTCCAGCGTCGCGATGACCGGCAAACGGCCGATGAATTCCGGGATCAGACCAAACTTCTGCAAGTCTTCCGGCTCGGTGCCGCGCAGCGTTTCGCCGACGCCCTTGTCACTGGCGTTCTTGATGGTGGCGCCGAAGCCGATCGAGGCATTGTCGCCGCGCGCGGCGATGATCTTCTCGAGGCCGGCAAACGCGCCGCCGCAGATGAACAGAATGTTCGTGGTGTCGACCTGCAGGAATTCCTGCTGCGGATGTTTCCTTCCGCCTTGCGGCGGAACCGCTGCGACGGTGCCTTCCATGATTTTCAGCAGAGCCTGCTGGACACCCTCGCCCGACACGTCACGCGTGATCGAGGGGTTGTCTGACTTGCGCGAGATCTTGTCGATCTCATCGATATAGACAATGCCGCGCTGGGCACGCTCGACGTTGTAATCAGCCGCCTGCAGCAGCTTGAGCACGATGTTCTCGACATCCTCGCCGACATAACCGGCTTCGGTCAGTGTCGTGGCATCAGCCATAGTGAACGGCACGTCCAGGATGCGGGCGAGCGTCTGCGCGAGCAGGGTCTTGCCGCAGCCGGTCGGGCCGACGAGCAGGATGTTGGATTTCGACAGTTCCACTCCATCCGCCTTGCCGGCATGGGAGAGGCGTTTGTAATGGTTGTGCACCGCGACCGAGAGGATGCGTTTGGCGTGGCGCTGGCCGATGACATAGTCATCCAGCACATCGCAAATTTCCTGCGGCGTCGGAACGCCCTCACGGGACTTGATCGCGGAGGTCTTGTTCTCCTCGCGAATGATATCCATGCAGAGTTCGACGCACTCATCGCAAATGAACACGGTGGGTCCAGCGATAAGCTTTTTCACCTCATGCTGGCTCTTTCCGCAGAAAGAGCAGTAGAGCGTGTTCTTGGAGTCGCCGGAGCCGTTTTGCTTCGTCATAACTTCCTCAATGCCGCGAAACGCTTAACGCAGGCTTTAAAGCCCGCCCAGACACGTTCCGGTGGTCCTAAGTCTATAGTTGTTCGCTCAGCCTGCAAGGGGCGGGCCGCACGTTGGAAACAGTCGATTATTTCTCGTCATCCGCCGAGCGGCGCTCGTAAACCTTGTCTACAATGCCGAATTCCATGGCCTGTTCGGCCGTCAGGAAGGTGTCCCGGTCGAGTTTGCGCTCGATCACGTCATAGGGCTGGCCCGTATGGCGCACGTAAATATTGTTAAGACGGCGCTTCAATTCGATAATCTCTTCGGCATGGCGCTCGATATCCGTGGCCACGCCCGAATAACCGCCCGAAGGCTGGTGCAGCATGACCCGGGCGTTCGGCAGCGCGATCCGCATGCCTTTTTCCCCGGCGGCTAGCAGCAGCGAACCCATCGAGGCCGCTTGGCCGATGCAAACCGTGGAAATCGGGCAGCGCACGTATTGCATGGTGTCGTAGATCGCGAGACCGGATGAGACGTAACCGCCGGGGCTGTTGATATACATGGCGATTTCGCGCTTCGGGTTCTCGGATTCCAGAAATAGGAGCTGCGACGTGGTCAGGGCAGCGACGCCATCATCGATGGGTCCGGTGAGAAAAATGATGCGCTCCTTGAGGAGCCGCGAGAAGATATCAAAGGCCCGCTCTCCCCGGCTCGTCTGTTCGACAACCATCGGGACAAGGTTGAGCGCGGTCTCATGGATATTGGACATCAAAGTAGCCTTTGAAAAAATTGGCTGAATCGCTTGCGATCACGTTTGGCAGATGCCCCTATATTTGTCCACGCGAGCGGCGCCACAAGGGGCCTACAGCTGTGGAAAGGCTTACCGGAACGGCCATTCCGGTTCACCGCTCGGCAGGGCAGCTGCCGGATCGCGGATAAAGGCGAGGTAGTCGCTGATCACCCTGCCCCGCTGCAGGTCGCTGAGCAGCACGTGGTAACCGTCCCTGTAATAGACGGTGCGGACATGCGGCGGCAGATGGGGCGCGGTCCGTTTCGGTCCGTTGGGCGGCACGACCTGGTCATGCGCACCGTAGGAGACAAGTACCGGAACTGTTGCCGGCAGACGGCTTACCTGTGCATGGGCCCGCTCCATCAAGGCGACGGCCCCTTTGAGCTGGTCAATCCGGTTTTCGCGCGCGTGATGCGGATCCGCGTTCTGGACGGCCAGGAACGCGTCATTGTCCGTCAACTTCGGCTTCGCAAACTTTGGCGGTCGAACCACGAGCCCGGGCGCCGCCTTTGAACCGATCCAGAGCGTGGACGCGAAAAGCGGGTTGAGCGCCCCCCAACCGCGCAGCCCCGGCCCGGACAGGATCAGCCGGTCCGCGAGTGGCGGTCGATCAGACGCGAACGCGGTAATCGCGACTGCGGCCCCCATCGAGATGGCTACAACGCTGACCGTCGCAGACGGATGCCGTTCCCTGACAAGCGAAACAGCGGTGCGCAGGTCCTCCTGCATGGTCGCATCGCCTGCCCAGTGGCCGCGACGCGCGGAACGACCGAAGCCGCGCTGGTCGTAGGCGTAAACCGTGACACCGTCGCGCGCCCAATCCGGTGCGGCGAGCCGGAATTCACCCGCATAATTGTTCATGCCGTGGACGCCGACGATGACGTGCTCTGGCTCGGTCGCCCCTTCTGCGGACCAGATGGTCAGTCCGAGGCGCGCCCCATCGTGGCCGACCATCACGCCTTCGCTGTCCAGAAAGGCGGGCACCGGTTCGTTCAGCAGGCAGCCGTCGCCGAGTTGGTTGATGCCCAGCGTTTGCAGTCCTGCAGGAAGGGCCATTCGCCTTCTCCGCTCGGCAGTGCAGCGTTGGGGTCCTTCATGAAGGCAAGATAGTCCGCGTGCACCTTCTCGGCCTGCAGGTCTCGCTCAAGCATATGGTAGCCATTCCTGTAATACACCGTGCGCGTGCCTGCCGGCAGCAGCTTCGATGTGCGTTCCACGCCATTTTGCGGAATGACGATGTCCTTCGCGCCGTAGGACGCCAGCACGGGAACGTTTTTCGGCAGACGCGCCGCGGCCCAGTGCGCGTTCTCCATCAGGTTCACGAGGCCGTAGACCTGGTCGATACGGTTCTCGTAGGTCATGTGCGGATCGGACCAGGTCCGGCGCAGCATCGCATTGTTGTCCGATGGCTCGATCTTGATCAGCCCGGCCGGCGGCACGACGATCCAGCCGGGATTGGTAAAGGTCGAGGCGAGGAGGCTGAAGCGGTAAAGCGGATTGATCGCGCCCCACCCGCGCAGGCCGGGGCCCGAGAGGATCAGGCGATCGGCTTTCGGCGGGTCATCGGAGCCAAACGCCGTCATCGCGACGGAGGCACCCATCGAGATGCCGACCACCGTGATCACGGCGTCCGGATGGCGCTTGCGGGCGACATTGACAGCCGTGCGCAGGTCCTGGCGCAGGAGTTCTTCGTCTGGCCAGAAGCCCTTGTTGGGCGAGCGGCCGAAGCCGCGCTGGTCGTAGGCGTAAGTCGTGACGCCGCGGGCGGCCCAGTAGGGCGCCGCCATGTGGAATGCGCCGGCATAATCGCTCATCCCGTGGACGCCGACGACAATGTGGGCCGGGTCTGACGTGCCCGCGGCCGGCCAGACCGTCAGCCCGAGACGGGCGCCATCGGAGGCCACGAAGGCGCTTTCTTCGGGAAGGAAGACCGGCTGGACCTGAGTGATCGATTCGAGCGCGCCGAACGTGACCGGATGGGCGCAGGCCGGCAAGGCAGCGGCGACCAAGCCCGCAAATGCCGCCGCGAGGCTAATGCGCGCGCGGTGCGCCCAGTGCTGAATAGCGATCAGTTTCATGCCGGATACCTCTTCGAAGCCTGCGGGCTCACGTCGATGAGTATAGAATCTGCATCTGAACGCGCCATGACAAGACCGGAAACGCACGCGCAGCACCGGAAAAGAGCCCGGCGCGTGCTTGATGGCCCCTACGTGACATGCGAGACCCGGCCCATCAGAAATTCTGGCCGGCCCATCCGGTCTTACGTATATCGCGGGAAACCCATACATGATCAAACACCTCGCCCTGCTCAGCGCCGCCGCCACATTCGCCCTGACCGCCTGCGCCCCTGACGCGGCGGTCTCCACACCTGAAGCGCCTGCACTGGCCGCCGAAGAACTCCTCCTGCCGCTGCCGGAAGGCACGACGCCGGAGATCACCGCGACTGACCTTGCCGTGCGGATCAAGACACTGGCCGATGACGTGTTCGAAGGGCGCGGCCCGGGCACGCCGGCCGGCGAAGCCTCGGCGTACTGGATTGCTGCCGAAATGGCGCGGCTCGGCTTGCAGCCGGGCGGCGACAACGGCACCTTCTTCCAGGAAGTGAAGATGGTGAACCAGTCGGTCGATCCTGCGCAATCGGAGCTCGTCGTCACCTGGCCCGATCAGGACGAGTTGTCGCTCGGCTTCAACGACCAGGCGGTCTACTGGACCAAACGCCAGAATGCAGATCATGTCGCCTTCGATCCGACCGATGTAGTGTTCGTCGGCTATGGCGCGGTCGCACCCGAATATGGCTGGGACGACTATGCCGGCGCTGACTATGCCGGCAAGACAGTGCTCATTCTCGTCAACGACCCCGGCTTCGCCACCGGCGATCCGGCCCTCTTTAACGGCCTGTCGATGACGTACTACGGCCGCTGGACATACAAGTTCGAGGAAGCGGCGCGGCAAGGCGCAACGGCGGCGATCGTGATCCATGAAACCGAACCGGCCTCGTATGGCTGGGATGTGGTCACGGGCTCCTGGTCGGGTGCGCAGTCCGACCTCGTGCGCGCCGATGGCGGCGCCGAGCGCGCCCTTCTCGAAGGCTGGATCACGCGCGAGATGGCGGCCGAGATGTTCGCCAAGGCCGGGCTGAACTTTGAGACAATTAAGACCGCCGCCAAGACGCGCGGCTTCACCCCGGTGGCTCTGGAGGGGGTCAAATTGCGGGCCAGCATCCACCAGTCCATCGAGCCATTGGCGAGCCGCAATGTCGTCGGTGTCATCCCCGGCGCCACGACGCCTGATGAATACGTTCTGTATACGGCGCACTGGGACCACCTCGGCATGAAGACCGGCGAGAAAACCGGCGCGCCCGGCGAGGACTTCTACGCCGACGACATTTTCAACGGCGCCGTCGACAATGCGACCGGCTCGGCAGCCTTGCTGGAGATCGCCGAAGCGATGAAGGCCGAAACACTGGACCGCTCGGCGCTGTTTCTCGCCGTGACGCTCGAAGAATCGGGTCTCCTTGGCTCGGCCTATTATGCCGAGAACCCGACCGTGCCGCTGAACAAGATCGTTGCGGGCATCAACATGGACGGCGCGCTGCCGATCGGCCGCACAAAAGACATGGTCGTCGTCGGCTACGGCGCGTCGCAGCTCGAAGACCGGCTGAAGGATGTACTCGCTGCGCAAGACCGCGTCATCAAGCCCGATCCGATGCCTCAGGCCGGATACTTCTACCGCTCGGACCATATCTCCTTCGCCAAGGAGGGCGTGCCGATGCTCTACGCCGATGGCGGCGAGGACAAGCTCGAAGGTGGCGTTGCGGCCGGCAAGGCGGCGGCCGCGGCCTACACCGCCGAGCGCTATCACAAGCCGATGGACGAGTATTCGGACGACTGGGACCTGGCGGGCTTCGAGGAAGATATCCGGGCCCTCTACCAGGTGGGGCTCGACATCGCGAACTCGACCGACTGGCCCACATGGTATGCAGGCAACGAGTTCGAAGCGGTCCGCCAGGAAAGCCTCGGCGGTCAGTAACCGGCGATGCTGTCCTACCAGCACGGTTTCCATGCGGGCAACCGCGCCGACGTGCTGAAGCACGCCGTGCTGGACCTTATTCTGCGCGATGCCGCCAAGGGGTCCCGTCCGCTGCTCTATGTCGAAACACATTCCGGGCGCGGACGATATGACCTGACCGGCGCGCAGGCCCGCAAGGGCGGCGAAGCGGACACCGGCATCCTTGCCCTGCTGAAGGGAAACGCTCCGGCGGGCTTTGAAGACTGGCTGAATCTCGTTCGCGTACGGACGGAAAAGGACTATCCGGGTTCTCCCGCCCTAGCGCTTGCTCGTCTGCCCGCTTCAGCCCGCGCGGTCCTGTTTGAACGTCACCCCGCCGAGTTCAAGGCGCTGACGGAAAATGTCGGCGCCGACCCCCGCGTGCTGATCCGCGAGGCGGACGGTTATGCCGGCGCCCTGAAACTCGCGCCGCGCGGACACGAGCAGATCATCGTGTTCTCCGATCCCAGCTACGAGACAAGGCGCGATATCGAAGCGCTCGCGCTCTGGACCCCCAAGGCGCTGAAGCGCTGGCCCACCGGCATGATCCTGCTCTGGCTGCCCCTCTTCCGGGACGGCCGTGAGGCGGAATTCGGGGAACTGCTCGCCGAACTCGGCGCCAACCTGATTGCCGGGTCGCGCTGGCCGGTGCCGCCGGACGAGACCAGTTCGCTGGAAGGCACGGCGATTGTTGGCTTCCGCGTGGCCGACGCCACCGCCCGGAGGGCCGACGCCATGGCCCGTGACCTTGAAGCGCTGTGGGCCAAAGGCGCATGAACCTCACAGGGAACGCAATGGGTCCCACCGCAAAGTCGCGACGCCCGTATTTAGTTTAAGGTGAATATCAGTCGTTTTCTAACACGAATTGTATCCGGCTGATCAGTTCAGTACGCCGGCGCCTTGATGAGCGGACACAATCGCCTGCCTTTTGTCTCCGCGATCAAAAAAGTTTTGCGATTCATCGATGAACAGCTGCCACGCGCCGGGACGCGCGTGCCGGCAGAAGCGGCCGCCGAACTGCGCGCCGCCTGCGAAGAAGCGCTGGAAGCGCTGGCGGACCTGAGAACGGACGCCCGCTAAGTCACCTCTAACGCGAATTGCGCCCGAACCTCTCGTATTGAATTGTGCCGCGCTGGCCAAGGACTTGCATTGCCGGGCGGCTCCCGATCCCGCACGAAGAACCATGTCCGAACACGCCTCGCCCCCTGATTCGCCTCGTCCGGTCATGGACATCCTCGTCCAGCGGCAACTCGACAATATGGCGACCGGCAACTCGGCCTATCTGGAAACCTTCCTGCGCATGGTGAAGCGCGCCGGCATGGACATCCGGATTGTGTTTGCCCCTTGGCAATCCTTCGGCAACCGGCCCTGGGCGAGTGTGCATCCACGTCTCACGGACCTGACGAAGGACATCGTCTGGCCGGGCGCCGTCAAAGTGGGTGGCCGCTACTGGTCCCTCTCGCCTCGCATCTGGACACGCTTCGCCGTCCGGCTCGGCAAGGAAGCCGCCCGCCGCCTCGGCGCAAAGATCGTTATCCCGAGCTATCTCGGTCGTGAAATCAGCGCGCAGGAAGCGGCGATTGTCGCGCGCGCCTGCGATGCCAAACCGTCTGCAATAACCCTCGCTGAATACAGCTCGATGGGCCCCGCGCTCAAGAAACTGAAAGCGAAGACGATTCACGCATGTCTGATGCACGATCTGCTTTCGGACCGCGCCGAGCGGTTCCGGGAAGGCGGTCAGGTGATCGACTTCGATGAGACGAGCCTTGAGACCGAGATCGGCTGGCTGTCGAGCTGCGACCTCATCTTCTTCATCTCGGCGAACGAGCTTGCGAAAGTAAAGCGCCACCTGCCGGATACCCGGATGGCCTGGGTGCCGCCCGACGCGCCGGATTATCAGACCACGGAGAATGCCGGTGCGCCGCGCGTCGTGTTCATCGGCACGGTGCATGGCGGCAATGCCGAAGCGCTCAACCATTTCCTCGATGAGATCTGGCCGCTTCTTCGCGCCAGGGCGCCGGCGCTTGATTTCTGGATAGCCGGATCCATCGGCAAGACGCTGACGCCCGCGCGCGCTTCCCTGCCCGGTGTTAAGGTGCTCGGCCGCGTGGACTCCCTCGGATCCATCGGCGGCGCCAACACCATCGGCATCGCGCCGACGCGCTTTGCCACCGGCACCAGCATCAAGGTCGCGGAGTATCTCCTGCTGGGCATGCCAACCGTTGTGTATCCACTCGCCCTCGAAGGCTTCGGCCACGCGCTGGATGATCTCGTCGTGACAGCCTCCGGCCCGGAACAGCTGGCCGCTGAACTCCTCAGCCTCGCAAACGACAGCGCCCGCCGGGCGGCACTTTCTGACAGCGCGCGCGAGCATACGCGCGCGCGCCTGTCGCATGACGATGCCATTGCCACCATCCATCAGATGCTCGTGGAACGCAGCTCATAAAACAGCGGGGCCGGATTGCTCCAGCCCCGCTCGGTCATTTGCTCGTTGAAACCTACTCGGCCGCAACTGCCACATCAGCAGCGGAAAGATCCGTGTACCGCTTAAGGTGGTGATCAACGTTTCCGAACTCGGAATCGATGATCGTCAGGCGCTTGAAATAGTGGCCGATGGCCAGCTCGTCCGTCATGCCCATGCCGCCATGGATTTGGATGGCGTTCTGGCCGACGAAACGGCCGGCCTGGCCGATGCGAACCTTGGCAGCCGAAGCGGCCTTCTTCCGGGTCACGTCATCCTCGTCCAGTTTGAGCGTCGCCATATAGGTCATCGAAACCGACTGCTCGGCTTCCATGAACATGTCGACCATCTTGTGCTGCAGCACCTGGAACTTGCCGATCGGCGTGCCGAACTGTTTGCGGGTGCGCGAGTATTCGACCGTCATCGTCTGGGCGACTTTCATTGCGCCGCAGGCTTCTGCGCAGAGGGAGGCGATGGCTTCATCGGTCACGCGTTCGATCAGTGGCAGGCCGTTTGCGGGATCGCCGATCACGGCGTCCGCGCCCACCGACACGTTGTCGAAGTGCACTTCCGAGGCGCGGCGTCCGTCAACCGTCGGATAGTCCCGCGTGGTGACGCCCTTGGAATCTTTGGCCACGATGAACACACCGATACCCTTGCTGTCGCGCCGTCCGCCGGCCGTCCTTGCCGTGACGATCAGATGGCTCGCCCAGGGGGCGCCCACGACCACCGCCTTGTGGCCGGAAACCTTCCAGCCAGCGCCGTCTTTTTTCGCCGTCGTTTCGAGGTCCGCCAGATTGTAGCGGCCTTTCGGTTCGGCATAGGCGAACGCGAACACACGCTCACCGGCGATCATCGGGTGCAGATGCTCCGTCTTCTGAGCTTCAGAGCCACGCTTCAGGAAGCCGCCGCCGAGCACGACCGACTGAAGGAATGGCTCGACCACGAGGCCCTTGCCGAATTCTTCCATCACGACCATTGCATCGATCGGGCCGCCGCCGAGGCCGCCGTCTTCCTCGCTGAACGGCGCGGCCAGCAGGCCGAGTTCGGCGAACTGGGCCCACATCTTCGGACGCCAGCCCTCCTTGGAGGCGACGACCTTGCGGCGGGTGTCGAAGTCGTACTGGTCTTTGATCAGCCGTGCGAGGCTGTCGCGGATCATCGTCTGTTCTTCAGTGAAATTGAAATCCATGTCTAATCCTCCCTGTCCTGGCCCCTAGAGACCGAGGATCATTTTCGAAATGATGTTGCGCTGAATCTCGTTGGATCCGCCATAAATTGAGGTCTTGCGCATGTTGAAGTACGAATCGGCCGCGAAGTTCGCATAGTCTGGCCCCACGCCGAAATCGTTGATGCCGTGGCCGTCCATGCCGCGCGCATACGGCGCGCCATAGTTGCCGACTGCCTCCAGTGTCAGCTCCGTCAGGCGCTGCTGGATTTCGGTGCCCTTGACCTTGAGGATCGAGCTTTCCGGACCGGGCCCCTTGCCGGCTGCTTCGGAAGCCAACGTGCGCAGTTCGGTGAACTCGAGCGCCGACAGGTCGATCTCGAGCTGGCTGATCTTGCGCGAGAAATCTCCGTTGTGGATCAATGGCTCGCCGTCGATGGTCTCCGACGAGGCAATGCCGCGCAGACGCTCGATGCCGCGCTTGGAGCGTGCCACACCGGCGATGCCCGAACGCTCGTGCGCCAGCAGGAATTTCGCGTAGGTCCAGCCTTCATTCTCTTTGCCAACGAGGTTCGCGACCGGGACGCGGACATCCGTCAGCCAGGTCTCGTTCACTTCATGCGTCCCGTCGATCAGCTTGATCGGGCGCACTTCGATGCCCGGCGTCTTCATGTCGACGAGGATGAAGGAGATGCCTTCCTGCGCCTTGGCCGAAGGGTCGGTGCGGCAGAGGAAGAAGCCCCAATCGGCATGCTGGGCAAGGGTTGTCCAGGTCTTCTGGCCGTTGATCACGTAATGGTCGCCGTCGCGCACGGCGGTCGTCTTGACGCTGGCGAGGTCCGAACCCGCGCCCGGCTCGGAATAGCCCTGGCACCACCAGACTTCGCCGGACAGGATGCCCGGCAGGTGCTTCGCCTTCTGCTCTTCACTGCCAAAGGTGTAGATCACGGGGCCAACCATCGAGACCGAAAACGGCAGCGGCATGATCGTGTCCATGCGCGCGTTTTCTTCCGACCAGATGTAGCGCTGCGTCGAGGTCCAGCCGGTGCCGCCATACTTCTTCGGCCAGGCCGGGGCCGACCAGCCCTTCTTTCCTAGGATCTTGTGCCAAGCGAGAAACTGCTCGCGGGTCAGGTCCTCGCGGGTGCCCGTGCCAGTCAGTTCCTTCGGATAGTTGTCGCGAATGAACGCGCGCACTTCGTCACGAAAAGCGGTCTCTTCGGGCGTAAAGTCGAGATTCATGGTGGGTGTCCTCCGGTGCCTCTGGGTGCCTCTTGGCACCTCTATGTCAGTCAAAACCGTGCACTGGCAAGGTGACGTGCACGTAAACGTAAAGAATGCCGCACTGACGCTGCGTCAGGCGGTGGCAGGCTTTGCGATGAAAGGCGCGCACGCGGTCTTGAGCACCCCGATGGCGGTCGCGGAGCCCAATCCGCCGCCGGTCTGGAATTGCAGCTGAAGCAAAGGCGCAAGCCCGATCCGCTCCAGTGCGGCTTCATGGGCGGGACGCTGCGTGATGTGGGAGGCGAGGCAATGGCTGACCGCCGCGGGCGAGACCGCATGCACGATGCCTGCGGCAATCGTCGTCGCGAAACCGTCCAGCACGACCGGGATGCTCTGATGCCGCGCCGCGATGATCGCACCGACGCAGGCCGCCAGTTCGCGCCCGCCGAGACAGCGCAATGCTTCCAGCGGATCCGACAGGTGGCCCCGGTGGAGCCGAAGCGCCTCGCTGACCAGCGTGCTGCGTTT
>JBGTKN010000078.1:0-1698 GCA_041744615.1 Hyphomonas sp.
GGGCGTCGGCGCCCGGCTCGGGCTCGCCAAGGCGACGGTCGCGGTGGAGAACACCCGCGGCGGCGTCGGCAAGGAAGCGATGAAGCTCAACGACGCCTGCCCAGCGACCGAGGTCGATCCAGGGACCTACGAGGTCCGCGCCGACGGCGAACTGCTCACCTGCGAGCCGGCGGAGACGCTGCCGATGGCGCAGCGCTACTTCCTGTTCTGAGACGACGGCGACTGGCTGCGAGACGCGGACGAACCGTCGCCGAGGATGGCCGGAGCTGCGGGATGCGGTCGGCCCGTGGTTCGGGGGGGAGCGTTCGATCGAGGGCCGCCTCGGACCGGGTGCCCGAGTTTCGCACTGCGGGAGGCTTGGTGGACCTGACGGGAGAGGAATCGAACCGCCTGTTCGAAATTCTCCAAGAATGGGAACATCATCTCGCATCTTTTGATCCTAGCGATCTGAGGTGTGATGATGAACTCGCACCGTGATTTCAACACGCTATCCAAACGAAAGACGCTGCCGCCATTCTCGCTGCGCCTGACGTTCGAAGAACGGGCGCAGTTGGAGAAGAAGGCTGCCGGGATGGCGCTCGGGGCCTACATCCGCCAGCGGCTGCTCGGTGAGGATACGGCCCCGCGCCGGACGCGCGGCAAGTTCCCGGTCAAGGATCACCAGGCTTTGGGGCGGGTGCTGGCAACCCTCGGCCAGTCCCGCCTTTCCAGCAACCTGAACCAACTGGCCCGCGCGGCCAACACCGGCTCGCTGCCCGTCTCGGCGGATACCGAAGAGGCGCTGCAGGCGGCGTGCGCCGAAGTCGCCGCCTTACGGGCGGAACTGCTTCGGGCGCTCGGCTCCAGAGAGGGAGGCGCGCCATGATCCTCAAAGGCTCCCAGCGCGGCAACGCGGCTCAACTCGCCCGGCACTTGATGAACGCGCGGGACAACGAGCATGTCGAGCTGTACGAGCTGCGCGGCTTTGTCGCCGATGAGCTGGATGGCGCTTTGCTCGAAGCTGAAGCCATCGCACGTGGCACGCGCTGCAAACAATGCCTATCTCCTTGAGTCTCAGCCCCCCCGGCCCATGCCGATGTGTCCGTGGCGGAGTTTGAGGCCGCGGTCGAAATGGCGGAAGCAAGGCTCGGCCTGGAGGGCCAGCCGCGTGCCATCGTCTTCCACGAAAAGGAAGGGCGGCGGCACGCCCATGCCGTCTGTTCGCGCATTGATGGGCAGGAGATGAAGGCGATCCCGCTCCCTTTTTATAAGCGCCGCCTGATGGAAGTCTCGAAGGAGCTGTATCTCACCCACGAATGGGAGATGCCGCAGGGGCTGATCGATCAGTCGCTGCGCAACCCGCTGAACTTCACCCGCGCCGAATGGCAGCAGGCGCGGCGGGTGCAGCACGATCCGCGCCTGATCAAGGCCATGTTCCAAAGCTGCTGGGAGCGCTCCGACAGCGCCGGGGCGCTGCAGAACGCGCTGGAAGAGCATGGCTACTGGCTGGCGCGCGGGGACCGGCGCGGCCATGTCGTCGTTGATTTCCGCGGCGAGGTCTATGCCCTGGCCCGCTGGGCCGGCGTGAAGACGAAGGAAGTTCGCGCCCGCCTTGGCGATCCGAACGACCTGCCTGGCGTCGAGGAAATCCGTGGGCGCATCGCTGAGCGCATGACGGACCAGCTGCGCCGCTATGTGCAGGAGGTGGATGCCGGCTAC
>JBGTKN010000079.1:0-7736 GCA_041744615.1 Hyphomonas sp.
TGCAAGGCACCGATTCTGTTGTTGATTTACGAGCCATCCTCTTTGGCGGGACCGCTTCGACCCTCACACAAGTGCAGGAACAGGGCCGTGTCAATTGGTCTCGCTGGGGGAGGGGGGCAAACACTTGGCCGGGGTGTCAAAAATGTGACGCAAGCTTCCCTTGCGTCTTGGCCGCTCCCTGCGGGACTGTTAGACGCCGCCCATGCCCCATCATGCCGACACTGCCCTGGTCCTGTTCTCCGGAGGCCAGGATTCCGCCACATGCCTCGCCTGGGCGCTGCAGCGATATGCCCGTGTCGAGACGGTCGGATTCGACTATGGCCAGCGCCACAGTGTCGAACTCGCCTGCCGGGAGACTTTTCGCGAACGTCTGATCGAGGCCTTCCCCGGCTGGTCGGCTCGTCTGGGCCCGGATCATCTGCTCGACGCAGCCGTGCTGAAATCACTCGGCCAGACCGCCATGACCGAGGATGTTGAGATCCAGATGCAGGCGAACGGCCTGCCAACGACCTTCGTGCCCGGCCGCAACCTCCTCTTCTTCACCCTCGCCGGCGCCCTCGCGGTGCGCCGCAGCGCTGCCGTCCTCGTCGGCGGCATGTGCGAGACCGACTTCTCCGGCTATCCCGACTGCCGCGCGGTGACCCTCAAGGCCCAGGAAAAGACGCTCCAGCTCGGCCTCGAAACCGATCTCATCATCGAGGCGCCGCTGATGTATATCGACAAGGCCAGCACCTGGGCTCTCGCCGAAACCCTCGGCGGCCAGCCGCTCGTCGATCTCGTGACCGAACACACCCACACCTGCTATCTCGGCGACCGCACCCACCGCCATCCCTGGGGCTATGGCTGCGGCACCTGCCCGGCCTGCGAACTCAGGGCGAACGGCTGGACCCGCTGGCAGGCCGCGCGATGACCTACTCGGTCAAGGAAGCCTTCTACACGCTGCAGGGGGAGGGCGCCCAAACGGGGCGCGCTGCCGTCTTCCTGCGCTTTGCAGGCTGCAATCTGTGGAGCGGGTTGGAGCGGGACCGCGCCGCCGCCGTCTGCCGCTTCTGTGACACCGATTTCGTCGGCACGAACGGCGAAGGCGGCGGCAAGTTCCGCGAGCCCTCGGCGCTGACTGCCCACATCGCCGCCCTGTGGCAGGCCGGCGCCGCTACCACCGGCAAGCCCTACGTTGTCTGTACCGGCGGCGAACCCCTGATGCAGCTGGATGCGCCCTTGATCGACTCCCTCCACGAAGCTGGGTTCGAAATAGCTATCGAAACTAATGGCTCCCTACCGGCGCCCGCCAAAATCGACTGGATCTGCGTCAGTCCAAAGGCCAACGCAGCCCTCGTCCAGACGCGCGGGCACGAACTGAAGCTCGTCTACCCCCAGGCTGAGCCCGAAGCGCACCCCGAACGCTTCGTCTCACTGGACTTTGAGCACTTTTTCCTCCAACCGAGGGACGACGGGCCGGGCGTGTCCCACGTCGCGGAAACGGCCGCTTACTGTTTGAAGAATCCAAAATGGCGACTGAGCTTGCAAACCCACAAACTGACCGGTCTGCCCTGATGTCAGGCTTGAGCGCCGAAGGTCAGGTGTTCGAGATCTCGAAGGCTGTCACCTTCGAGGCCGCGCACTACATGAGCGGCAAGCCCGATGGACATCCCTACCGCGCCATTCACGGCCACTCCTTCCGCCTCGAGGCCACCGTTGCCGGCACGGTGAAGACCGGCGAGCAATGGGTGGAAGACCTCGGCCACCTGACCGAGTGCCTGAACGCCGCCGCCGCCAAACTCGACCACCGCCTGCTCAACGAGATCGAGGGCCTGGAGGTCCCGACGCTGGAGCGCCTCTGCCTCTGGGCCGCCGCCGACCTCAAGCCGCACCTGCCGGGCCTCACCCGCGTCGCCCTCGCCCGCCCCAGCCTCAACGAGCGCTGCGAACTGGTGCTGAAGCAGGGCTAATTTCGGATAGTCCGCCCATCCCTGTGGAGGCGGGGATCTCGTGAGGTGTTGCCGGACCCGATCTCCGCCGGTGGCTACAGTCGCCAAGGGTTGCGCGCGGGAAGGGGGCCGGTAAGGTCTGCCGCACATACCCGAATCCATCCGAAGTGAGGGCCGCTTGATCCAGGAGCTTTCCGTACCGTTTCCGGCGGCCGTGCCGGCGGTCGAACGGCTCATGCGGATCCTCTCGCAATGGGGCCGCGAAGCCGTGGCCGATCTTGCCTCGCCGGACACGGTCTGGCAGCTGGTCGCCATCCTCGCAGCCGCGGCCACCGGTTACCTGCTCTCGCGCATTCCGCGCAAGCGTCTGATGGCCGCCGCCGAAGCGCGCGGGCGGATCGATTTCGTGCTCCTCGCGCTGGTTGCCGTCCTGCGCATGCTTTGGCCTGCCTTCACGGCGCTGCTGTTGGTCGCCATCACGGCCGCCTTCGAAGCGGCCGGCCTCGGCAGCCGTTCGCTACACATCGCCATCAGCCTGCTCACGGCCTGGATCGCGGTGCAGATCGTCACCGCCAGTATGACGCGCGGTTTCGTCTCGAAAACCGTGGCGCTCGCGCTTTGGGCCTTTGCCGCGCTCTACATCGTCGGCTGGCTTGGCCCGCTCGGGGCCGCGATGGAATCGGTCGTCATCCGATTCGGCACGGCGGAAGTCTCACTCCTCCGCCTGCTGACGAGTCTGGCGCTCGCCTGTTTCGCGCTCTGGCTTGGTTGGCTCATCGGCAATATCGCGCAGTCCCAGATGCGCAGCGCGCAGAACCTGCCACCCTCGGTCGGCGGCCTGCTCGGCCAGACGCTGAAAGGCGTCGCCATCATCATCGCCTTCGTCGTCGCGCTCAATGTCATCGGCGTGAACCTCGGCGCGCTGACCTTCTTCTCCGGCGCTCTCGGCGTCGGTATCGGCTTCGGCCTGCAATCCATCTTCTCGAACTTCATCTCGGGCGTCATCCTGCTGATGGAAAAGACGCTGAAGGTCGGCGATTTCATCGAGCTGCAGGGCGGACTGTCGGGCCTCGTCAAGGAAATCAACTTTCGCTCCACGGTGCTGACGACCAACGACAATATCGACATCATCGTGCCCAACGAGGCGTTCATCAAGAACCAGCTGATCAACTGGACGCACGCCGATGCCAAGCGCCGGATCCACGTTCCCTTCGGAGTGGCTTACGGCACGTCGAAGGAGCTCGTCCAGACGGCCGGGCTGGAAGCGGCCGCGCGGTTGCCCTGGACATTTGACGACCAGGGCGAGCGCACACCGCAGGTCTGGCTGGTCCGCTTCGGCGAGTTCCGCCTCGATTTCGAACTGATCGTCTGGCTCACCGACGAGGCCGTGCTGCGACCGCAGAAGGTAATGGCGGACTATGTCTGGGAGGTGCATTCAGCGCTGGATCGCTACGGCATCCACGTGCCGCATCCTCAGCGCGATCTATACCTGAAATCGGCGGAAACGCTGTCGGTGCGTATCGAGAAGGGAGAACGGGGCGGGGACGAAAAGAATGATCCGTGAACAGATAATCCAGTCCAGGGGCCATGATCCCGATTTCACCTGGCGCACGACCGAAGTCCTGCGCATCGAGAACCTGTCGGACATCGTCTTCGCCCTGGCGCTCGGAATCCTTGTCTCGGCCAGCAGCACCATCCGCACCTTTGCCGACCTCGCCGGTTATCTCGTCTCGATCATCCCGATTGCAGCCGGCTTTGCGATGCTCGTGTCGATCTGGAACGATCACTTCATCTTCTTCCGCCGCTACGCCCTCGCCGACGGGCGGATCATTCTGCTCAACGCGGCCCTGCTGCTGCTTATCCTCTACATCGCCTATCCACTACGCTTCGTTTTCGACAGCCTGTTCGGCTTTCTCCTGCTCCAGGCCGGGCAGATGGACCGGATCATCGACATGCAGGTCGGCTACCGCGAGTCCGGCATCATCATGGCATTCTTCGCAGGAGGCTTCGGTGCGATCTATATCGTCTTTGCACTGATGTATGCGCGCGCGCTCAGCCTCGCGGATGAACTCGGCCTGACACCGAAGGAAAAGCTGATGACGCGGCGGATGTTCTACATCCACATCGCGCGCATCACCGCGGCGTTGATCGTGTTTGCCGGTGCCATGTTCACACCGCTCAACGGCTTTGCAGGTTTTGGCCTGATGCTGATCTGGCCGTTCGCCTTGTTCGCGGCCCGGCTGACGCCCGTACCACCGGACATCGCCTCACCGGCGGCGAATGACTAGTCGAGCGACTTAGCGAAGCGCGCGGCAAACCGGCTTGAGGCGCGGCGGGCATCCTGCCATGTCGTGAGGCCGGCCTGGCGGATATCGGACTCGTACCATTTGTACTCGAACGGCTCGGACGCCGTGCCCGCAGCGTCATAGGCCACGGCCTGCAGCTTCATGCCGCCGACGCTGACCGAGCGGTGCATGTCGAGGCCGGGCTCGTCGCTGCCCTGCTTGAAGGTCGGCCGCGAGGGCTTCGCGTCGAGAATGGTCACGTCGATGCGCGCGACATCAGTGCCCGCCTTGGCGAGTTCGCGCTCAAGATCGGCACGCACGCGTTCAGCTAGATAGGCGCCCTCACGCTCGCCATAGTCATCGGTGAGCTTCTCGGAAAAATCCGGCGAATACGAGACATTTATTTCCGCCGCAATCGCCCCTGGGGCGAGGCCAACCAGAAGGGCAGCCGCCACAAGATGTTTCATCGCATCGCTCCTGTTTCGTGCCGGATAGGGGACCGGCCGACCATAGGACCCTACCAGTGATCGGCCGGAGGAAGAAGTCACACACGCGTGAGGGCGCGTCAGACCGTGTCGACCAGCACCAGCTCGGCTGAGTTGACGCCTTCCAGCTTCAGCGTCTCGCCGCCGGAAATCGCCGCGCCGTCGCGGGTCCTCAGGACGTTGCCATTGAGCGTCACCTCGCCGTCCGCCACCACGATATAGCCATACCGGCCCTCGGGGAGGGTATAGGTCAGCGTCTCGCCGGCCTTGATCGTCGCGCCGAGCACCTTGGCGTCCTGGTTGATCACCAGGCTGTCCTTTTCGCCGGTGCCCGAAGCCAGCATGGCCCAGTTACCGGACCGGTCACCCTTCGGAAACTTGCGCGCACCCCAGTTCGGCTTGCCGCCCCGGATGCGGGGCAGGATCCACAACTGGAACAGCTCGGTCTTGACGTCCTCGGCATTCCACTCGGAATGCTGGATACCCGAACCGGCACTCATCACCTGCACATCACCGGCCTCGGTGCGGCCAGTATTGCCGAGCGAGTCCTTGTGCGTGATCGCGCCCTTGCGGACATAAGTGATGATCTCCATCGAGTCGTGACCATGTGGCGGAAAGCCGGTGCGCGGCTCGATCTCGTCATCATTCCACACGCGCAACGCGCCGTGCTGGATGCGATTGGGGTCATAATATTGCGAGAAGGAGAAGTGGTAATGGGCGTTGAGCCAGTCATTGCGGAACCGGCCCAGCTTGTCGAACGGACGAATGTCAATCATCGAAGGCCTCCATCGGAAGGATTGCTGTTGACCGGTATATGCGCAGGCAAGGTCTCGCAGAGAAGATCGCTCCAGCGATGACATTCATGCAGACAGCGCATGAATGCTACAAACGCCGCGCAGGCTGATACGCTGCACCTGCAGGGCAGGAGGGGCCATGTCAAACGCAGGCGGACACGAAGGCCAGATCATATTCGGCGCGCGAGGCAATACCGGCGCCCCGCAGAGCATCGGCGCGCTTACGGCTAAGTTCGTGCACTATCCGGGCAGCCAGCAGCTGATCCTCTGGCTGCCTCAGGACGGCTACTCCGGCTACCGCACCTTCCGCATCCGGGGCCCCGGCGCGCGGGTGGAAGACACCCAGATTACCATGCGCCTCAACGGCCGGGTGCAGATCCTCGTAGATACCTATCCCTGGCCACCGGGTGACTACCTGATCGAGATCACTCATGCGGAGGGCTGGTCCCACGAACTCGGCCTGACGAAGCTGCAGGCAGGCGTCGCCCCGCCTGCGCCGAAGCGGCCGCCGTTGCTGGAGTCCGATGGCCAGCCCATCGTCTACCGCGACGGCGCCGGCAGGGTGCTGCCCAACCATGACCTCGAGTTGCGCGCGAAGGAACTCGCCCGGCTCGCGGCGCGCTTCAACCGCCGCCTCGAATTCGAGGGCAACTTCCGGTCCGGCACGATCCTCTATATCGAGGGCGACATCCAACTCAAATTCGGCCACGAAATGTGCGGCGGCAGCGTACACTTCAGCATCGAATTGCCGACCCCCGACAAGTGGGAAGCCGAGACCGGCCGCCCGCTGGCAGACCGGGATGACATCGTAGCCTTTGTCGCGCAGGAGACCCAGCGAAGGCAGGCCCGCAGCTGGAACTACGTGATCCGCGAGGACCGCATCGACTTCATGGACTAGGCGCAGGCGGCCCCTTGCCGCGGCTCGCGCACCCCTGCACAACACACCGATGCCTCCCGCCCCAGCCCTCAAGGACGCCCGCGCGCTGCTGAAGCGCGTCTACGGCTATGACGCATTCCGCGGCCTGCAGGAGAACGTGATCGCCGACGTACTGGCCGGGCGCGACGGCCTCGCGGTGCTGCCTACCGGCGGCGGCAAGTCGCTCTGCTACCAGATCCCTGCGCTGCTGCGGGAGGGCTGCGGGATTGTCGTCTCGCCGCTGATCGCGCTGATGGCCGATCAGGTGGACGCGCTCAAGCAGGTCGGCGTGCGCGCCGAGCGCCTCGACAGTTCGATGGACCCGGCGTCCCGCAATGCTGCGCTCAGTGCGGCCGGGCGCAGCGAGATGGACCTGCTCTATGTATCGCCCGAAGGCCTCGGCACCAGCCTCGCCGAACGCCTCGCGGACATGAACATCTCGCTGATCGCCGTGGACGAAGCGCACTGCGTCAGCCAGTGGGGCCACGATTTCCGCCCGGATTACCGCGCCCTCGGCCGCCTCAAGGGCCTGTTCCCCGGCGTGCCGCGCCTCGCCGTCACAGCCACGGCCGACGCGCGCACCCGCGCCGACATCCTCGCCCAACTAAATCTCTCCGACCCCTCCGTACACGTCGCAAGCTTCGACCGGCCGAACCTCACGCTCTCGGCCGAGCCCAAGGTCGGCAACCGCACCCAGCGCGTCGTCCAGCTCGTGAAGGCCCGCGCCGGTTCCAGCGGCATCGTCTACGCTGCCACCCGCAGCGCGGTCGAAGATGTCGCTGACGCGCTGGAAAAAGCCGGCGTGCCCTCGCTCGCCTATCATGCCGGGCTCGACTCCAATATCCGCGCTGCACGCCAGCGCCAGTTCCTGCTGGAAGAGGGGCGCGTGATGTGCGCCACCGTCGCCTTCGGCATGGGCGTCGACAAGCCGGACGTGCGCTTCGTCATCCATGCCGATCCGCCCAAGACGCTGGAAGCCTACTGGCAGGAAGTGGGCCGGGCAGGGCGTGACGGTGAGCCCGCCGAAGGCGTCGCCCTCTACGGCCCCGCCGACATGAACCGCTCGCTGCAATGGACCTATTCGAGCGATGCGCCGGACGATGTGAAACGCGTGCAGCTGACCAAGACGCGCCAGTTGTTCGCATTCTTCAGCAGCGATGAATGCCGGCGGGGCGCGGTGCGCCGCTATTTCGGCGAAGAGAAAGTCGACCCCTGCGGTGTCTGCGATGCTTGCCGGGGCGAGTTGGGCGCCAGCCATGATGCGACCCGCTGGGCGCAGATGGCGGTCTCCGCCGTGCTGCGCTGCGGCCAGCGCATCGGGCGCGGAC
>JBGTKN010000080.1:0-11245 GCA_041744615.1 Hyphomonas sp.
TGTGAAATTCTTCAACAGCCAAAAAGGCTTCGGCTTCATCGCGCCTGCAAACGGCGGCAATGACGTTTTCGTGCACGTGACCGCGCTTGAGCGCTCGGGCATCGCACACCTGAACGAAGGCCAGAAAGTCAATTTTGACACTGCTAAAGATCAGCGCTCCGGCAAGGTCGCCGTGAGCACGATCGAACTGGCTTAAGCCAGGCAGCTGCTGGCGCCGCGCCCCGCGCGGCTGCCTCAGCGGCATACTGAAGAGGCGCGCTCCGGCAACGGGGCGCGCTTTTTTCTTTGTTCTGAGTGTCAGAAGTCTTTCGAGACGCCGAGGACGATATGATCGTTGGTCTCGTCGTCTGCCCCGTTCACGCCGTTGCGGTATTGGTTGAGATAACCGGCCTCCCATCCCGCCCCGGCCATCTTCCACCTAATCACGGCCTTGGCGCGGTTCTCCTGCAGACCTGTGGCATTACCCCAGCGGGTAGTGTTCAGGCCCACCGTCACCTCATCACTCAGCGCCAGATCGAGCCCCGTATCGCCGATAGGATGCGTGAACGAGACCTGCTGGCGCAGCCGCCAGCCGGCGCCGCTCTGGTGTTCGCGCCAACGCTCCTCAAGCCGGGAGCGACCGGCGAACTTGCCGTCGCCGGCTGAAAACAGGTCATAGCTCACCATCTGCCACAGACGATGCTCGCGCCGGTCGGGTCCGGCGCGACGGCTGTTGGCAAAGAGATAGCCGCCGCTGAGTTTCAATCCGTTGTCCAGCTTGTAGCTGATGCCCGGCCGGATCTCGATCGTGTCGAGGTCGCCGTCCGGCTGGTAGCGCAGTTCGGTGTTCAGCTCGTAGGTAATCCGCGGCTCGGCGGTCGATGGTTTCTTCAGGTCGATGGAGGTCCAGATCTGGTTTTCGCAGAAAGCTTCAGGCGCGCAGATGGCCAGGGCGGCAAGCGCGAGGGACAGACTGCGAAACATCCGGAGGCCCGTGTCAAAGTGGGCCACGCTTCTGCCCAGCCGCCGGTGGCATAGAAACCAGCAGGCTACACGTCAATGTATGTTTTGAGACAGCGTTGTCGCAAAACATACAATATTGCGGTGGTCAAAGGCCAAAGAACAACGTCACCACGGCAATGCAGGCGATGTTGAGCCACAGGCCTGTTTTCACCATCCTTGCGATCGATACCTGCCGGGTGCCGAACACGACCGCGTTCGGCCCGGTCGCAATCGGAAGCATGAAGGCGCAGGACGCGGCCATCGCGCACGGGATGACCAGACTTTTCACATCGATACCGGTCGCCGCTGCCAGCGCGCCCAGCACCGGAAGGAAAGTCGTCATCGCGGCCACGTTCGACATCACTTCTGTCAGGAAAATGATGAACGTCACGACAATCAGGATTAGCACGATCGGCGGCAGCGCGGCAAAGCCAGCGAGCGAAGTGCCGAGCCATCCAGCGAGACCGGAGGCCTGAACCCCCGCCGCGAGCGACAGTCCGCCCCCGAACAGCAACACCACCTCCCAGGGGATCGCCTTGCCGTCGTCCCAGTCGAGCAGCGCAAAGCTCTTGCCGGCCGCTTTCGAGGCAGCATCGCCGTGCGGCACTAGAAACATCAGGATGGCGCCGATAATCGCGATGCCGGTATCGGACAGGCCGGCAAGGCCGGGCACCTGGATCAGTTGCTCCCGGAAGATCCAGGCGCCGGCCACTACCGCGAAGGTCATGGCGACGCGGGCTTCTGGCGTGGTGATCGGTCCGAGCGCGCGGCGCTGCATGCGGATTTCGGCGCTCGCCGCCTGCGCGCCGGCGGCGTCAGATTTCAATCCCCACGTAACGACCAGCCAGGCCGCCGGCAGCATCAGTCCCACGACCGGCAGGCCAATGCCCATCCAGTCGCGGAAGGTCAGCGTGATGTTGGTATTCTCAGCCAGCCAGCCCATGGCGATCAGGTTCGTTGGTGTGCCGACCGGCGTAGCCAGCCCGCCGATGGAGGCCGAATAGGCGACGCCCAGCAACAGGGCCCCGGCTAACTTCGGGCCGCCTCCGGCTGCCAGCGCCACCGACATCGCGATCGGCGCCATCATCAAGCTGGTTGCGGTGTTGGAAATCCACATCGACAGCAGCGCCGTCGTCAGCATGAAGCCCGCAGCCAGCAATTTCAATCGCGCGCCGGACACCGCAAGCACGTTCAGCGCGATCCGCCTGTGGAGGTTCCATTTCTCGATGGCGAGCGCCACGATGAACCCGCCGAGCAGCAGGAGCACCACAGGATCGGCATAAGGCGCCGCAATCTCTCTGAGGTCCATCATCCCGAACAGGGGCAGAATCGCCAGCGGCAGTAGCGAGGTCACCGCGATCGGCACCGCCTCGCTCGCCCACCAGACCGCCATCAGTGCCAGCAGGCCGCCGACCAGCAACCCCTGACGCTCCAGTCCCTCCGGCAGGGGCAGGATCGCAATCAGCACGCCCAGCACGGGCCCGAGAAACAGTCCGATCCGGGGCGCGAGGCCCGATGACGGCTTTGCGCCCGAAGTATCGGACGGCGCAGCCTTGCGCGGCGGGGATGTCTCACCCGTCTCGGTCATTGTGCTGTTCCTCGAACCCCAAAGTCTTTGGCAGGAGGCTTAGCGCGCTTTGCCGGACGGGGAAACCGGCTCTCCCGCTTGCCATTGGCGCGGGTGCGCCCTAACCCTCAGGTTCTGTCGCGGGCGTGGCGAAATTGGTATACGCAAGGGACTTAAAATCCCTCGGCCGCAAGGCCTTGCCGGTTCAAGCCCGGCCGCCCGCACCACTCATACCGGGAAATGCTCGACATGCGCCTCGGCGGTGCGTCCGGAATAGACGGCGCGGCGTCCGCTGAACGACACCGTATAACCGGCGCAACCGGCGGCGGCGACCTTCCGGCAGAAACCGGCATAGCTATAGCCCGGCGCCTTCGTCTGCGCCTCGTGGATCGCGGCCTGGACCGCGTGCGCCTCAAACGCTGCCGCTACCGGCACGCCGACTTCATGGATCGGCAGTTCGAGGCTCTCTCCGCTACCCAGGTAGTAGATGCTCCGTCCACGGCGGAAATCCACGGTATAGCTTTCAAAGCCGGCTTCGATCAGCTTGCCCACGATCATGGGAAAATCGAGCGCGTCCTGTTCGGCGGCGTTCAGGCAGGTGAGGGCGGTCAGTTTCTGGTCGGGTGTCATCCGTGCTGCCTTAGTCTGTTGGAAAGGAGGATTTACCGAGAGTGGCGGCCAGCTTGCGCAGCGCTACCTCCAGGGCATTGCGCTCCGCCGGGGTCAGCGCGCCGAAAAAGGCGCGGTCATTTGCATCCGCAAGGTCTGCGAGCTCCGGTACGAGCCGCTCGCCCACTGCTGTCAATGACAGGATCTGGGCGCGTGCGTCTCCTGGATCAGGCCGGCGCCGGATAAGACCGCGTCCGATCAGCCGGTCAGCGAGTTTGGTGACGCCGCCCCTGGTCATCCCCAGCGTGTCCGCCAAACGGCTCGGCGCTTCAGGCGCCGTGCCGTAGAGTGATCGCAACATGACCCACTCGGCCACCGTCACGCCTTTGGCCTCGATCCGCGCCGCAAACGCCCGCGACACTTCGTTCGATACCAGTCGCAACCAGAAACCCAGATGTCCCTCAAGCCGGGATACAGATTTGAGACGCGCCATGCCCACTCCATTGGTTGACTTGGAAACTATATGAATAAAGTTTCCCCGTCAACCAAATGTGAGGCAGATTACGATGGCAGAGGAAGGGCTGCTGCGTCGCTGAACTTCACCCCTCAGGCAAAGGCGTGAACTCCTGATCGTCGCCGTCAGGGAGTTTCATCCGGCCCTGTTTCCAGTCTTCCTTCGCCGCTTCCAACCGCGCCTTGGACGATGACACGAAATTCCAGAAGATGAACCGTTCGCCGATTGGCGCGCCTCCGAGCACCATCACGGTCGAAGGCGCCTGCGCCGCCACGCGCACGTCGCCCTTTCCCAGCACAGCCATCTGTCCGGGTTTCAAGGCCTGTCCGGCCACTTCTATGGCGCCCTTGGTCAGATACACTGCCCGCTCGGCATGGTCACCGGGCACGCTCCGGCTTGCGCCGGCGTCCATGTCCCAGTGCATGTAAAACAGCGGCGAATTCACCTTGACGCCTGCGTCCATTCCCTCGGCCGCGCCGGCAATCATCCGTCCACGGAGGCCGGTTTCCGTCCAGGTTGGCAGGCTGTCTGCCGGGTGGTGCCAGAACCCTGGATCAATCTCCTCGGCCTCGTTGGGCAACGCCACCCAGGCCTGGATCCCGTGCATGTGAGCGCCGTGCATGCGCGCATGTTCCAGCCGCTCCGAATGCGTGATGCCCTTACCCGCCGTCATCCAGTTGACAGCGCCGGGCTTGATCTCCTGCTGGAAGCCGAGACTGTCTCGGTGGGTCATCGCTCCGGAATAGAGATAGGTGACAGTCGAGAGACCGATATGCGGGTGTGGGCGCACATCGAGTTCACGCGGGATGCCGGGCGCGAAGTCCACTGGTCCCATCTGATCGAAGAAGATGAAGGGCCCTACCATCCGCCGTTTGCCGAAGGGCAGGACGCGGCCCACTTCAAATCCGCCGCCAAGGTCGCGCGTGCGCTTGTCAATAATGAGGTCGATCATGGGGGTCTCCTTTCCTGAAACTCTATCGCCCCTGCGGCATCCGCTCAATGCAGCTTGCCGTATAAGGGTTATGTATCCAGCAGCAGGACTTCGCCGAATCACTTTGGGGGATATGCATGCCTACACGGCGCTCGGTTCTTGCGGCTTCGCTGGCCGTGCCCGCTTTGATGTTTCCACAAGCGTCGGCCGAGGTCCGCGCCCGCGCCCTCGCAAGCGATCTCGCAATCTTGCGGCGCGCCTACGAGATGCTTCACCCCGGTCTCTACCGCTACAACACGCCCCGCCAGATGAATCGGCATTTCGACCGCCTCCAGCGCGCGTGGTCGAAGGATCAATCGCTGAGCGCGGCCTATCTCTCCCTTTCGGTTTTCCTCGCGAAGGTCCGGTGCGGACATACCTACGCAAATTTCTACAATCAGTCTGACGCGGTGGTGTACGACGTGTTCGCCGGCAACGGCCGGTTGCCCTTCCATTTCCGCTGGCTCGGGGAAAAGATGATTGTCACCGATCCGAAGGGCACGGATGGTCTGGCCCCGGGGGACGAGATCGTCCGGATCAATGGTGTGCGCGGCGACTCCATCCAGAAATCCATGCTCCGCCTTGCGCGCGCCGACGGCGGCAATGACGCCAAGCGCGCCGCACAGATGGGCATCAGCGGGTCGGACCGTTTCGAGGCTTTCGACATCTTCTTTCCGCTCCGCTACCCGGAGGCCGGCGTATTCGATCTCGAGGTGCAGCCTTTGGGCAAATCTGTCCGCACGCGCGTGGCGGCCGCGGGGATCACTCTCGCCGCCCGCCGCGCGCAGGCCCCGGCCGGGCAGGACGGCGACCCGGTCTTTACGCTCGCCTTTCCGCAAGCAGGTGCTGCACTGCTGACCATGCCGAACTGGGCATTGTATGACAACGACTGGGACTGGAAAGCCTTCATTGCCAACGCCTTCCAGCAGATCACGGAACGTGGGTCCCGTACACTGATCATCGATATCCGGGGCAATGAAGGCGGCCTCGATTGCGGGGACGAAGTCATCGCCCGCCTGATTGGCGCGGACCTGCCGCGAGCCGCCTACGAGCGCCGCGTGCGCTACATCTCTACCCCAAAGGATCTCGATCCTTATCTGGACACCTGGGACAATTCCTTCCGGGACTGGGGAAAGGATGCCGTGCCGCTGGACGACCGGTTCTTTCGGTTGAACGAGGAGGGCGGCGAGACGCGCGCGCCGATCCGGCCGCAAGGCCCCCGTTTCTCCGGCAAGGTGATTGTGCTGACTGATGCGAACAACAGCTCCGCTACCTTCCAATTCGCCAACCAGATGAAGGCAAACGGCCTCGCCACGCTCGTTGGCGCGCCTACTGGCGGCAACCTTCGCGGCATCAACGGCGGCGCCTTCTTTTTCCTGCGCCTGCCGGAAAGCGGGCTTGAATGTGACCTCCCGCTGATCGGGACGTTCCCGGTCACGAAGCAACCAGACGGGGGCGTCTTGCCGGACGTACGGGTGATCGGTACGGCGGCAGACATTGCGCTGAGCCGCGATCCCGCGATGGCCGCCGCTATGGCGCTGGCCGCGAAGGCCTGACCTTTCCGCCAGCGCCGGTGCTTGCTAGACCTCTGACGACAGGAAGAGGACACCCATATGAAGACATCGTTCCGCGCTGCAACCTGCGCCGCGATTGCCCTTGCGATTGCGATGCCCGCGCTTGCCGAAACCGTCTATGTGCAGGCCGGCAAGGTGCTTGCGGTTCCCGGCGAGGCGCCGCTCGGTCCGACGACCCTCGTCGTTACCGATGGCAAGATCGTCTCCCTCACATCCGGCTATCAGGTGCCGAGAGACAAGTCGGTACGCGTTATCGATCTGAAGGACAGCTACGTGCTGCCGGGCCTGATCGATTCCCACGTCCACCTCACCTCTGACACGGGCGGTATCGCGTCCCAGCTCGAAGACGTAACCCTCTCTCCTGCCGCCCAGGCGTTCAATGCCTGGGACAATGGCATCAAGACGCTCAAGGCCGGGTTCACGACGGTGCGCAATCTCGGGGATGGCGACGGCGCGGTGATCGCGCTGCGTGATGCCATCAATGACGGCCAGGTCACCGGGCCCCGCATCCTTGATGCCGGCGCCTCGATCTCCGGCACGTCCGGCCACATGGACGGCTCGCTCGGCTACCGCGACGAGCTGCGCGAGTATTTCAACGCCGCCGGCAATACCTGCAACGGCGCCGAGGATTGTCGCCGCGCCGTGCGCCTTCAGGTCGCGCGCGGGGCGGATGTGATCAAGTTCGGCGCTACCGGCGGCGTCAACAGCCGCATCGGCGCCGGTCTCGGTGCGCAGATGTTCATGGATGAAGCCGTTGCCATCGTCGAGACGGCGAAACTCTTCGGCAAGAAAGTCTCCGCCCATGCCCACGGCGCGGACGGCATCCGCCTTGCGCTGGAGGCGGGTGTCGACTCGATCGAGCATGGCACGATCCTCGATCCTGAAACCATCGAGGCATTCGCAGCCTCAGGCGCCTATTATGTGCCGACACTGTCGACCGTGAACGGATACATCGAGCGTCTCGGCGCCAATGCGGACGCTTATGCGCCGGATGTCCGTGCCAAGATCGAATGGCGTATCGGCATCACCGGCAAGAGCCTGGAGATACTCTACGGCGCGGGCGTGAAGATCGCCTTTGGAACCGATGCCGGCGTCTCCAAGCATGGCCGAAATGCCGATGAGTTCGAACTGATGGTGAAGTTTGGCATGCCGCCTGTGGAAGCCATCAAGGCCGCAACGGTCAATGCCGCAGACCTGCTCGGCCTATCTGCCGAGGTCGGCACGCTTGCTCCCGGCAAGAGCGCCGACCTCATCGCGGTCAAGGGCGACCCGCTGGCGGACGTGAAGGTTCTGAAGTCGGTGGAATTCGTGATGGTGCGCGGCGAGGTGGCGAAGGAGTAGGCCTTCAAAGTGTGGTCCGGAAACAACAGGTTGTATCTTTAATGAAAACTTGCCGGATGTTTCATGCGGCGGACAGCGCAGGCGTGGCACAAACTGATTTCATCAGGGCCGGGAACAATTCTGTCGTGAGCGCTTTGATAGGCGTGTAACGGCAAACCAGAAGGACCCCGTCGGATGACCATTCGCGCCCTCATCGCCTCAGCAGCATTCGCCATCACCGTCCTGCCGGCTTTTGCCGGACAAGAGGCAGAATCGCTGATTGCCCGTACCGCAAGCCAGATTGCTGATCCGGACCGAGGGCAGGAAGCATTTCGCCAATCTGTCGATGTGCCGGCCGTAGCCCGCTTCACGCTGGGCAAGCATGCCAACCGTGTCAGCGACGAAGAGCACAAACGCTTCACCGCCGCTTTCGACACGTTCATCAGGAAATCCTTCGAGAAGTACAATGGCGACTTCACCAATGCCAAGGTCGATATCCTCGGATCGGTTGATCGCAGCGCCACCGACAGTATTGTCGAGACGCGCGTCACCCCTCCGGGCAAGGAGGCTCAGACGGTTCGTTGGCGCGTGATGGAGCGCGAGGGAACCTGGCGCGTGGTCGATGTCGAAGTGCTCGGCCTCTGGCTCGCCATCGAACAGCGCGCCCAGATCGCCGCGATCATGGACAAGCCGCGCGCCACGATCGACGACGCGATCGCTGCGCTCAATTCGTGATCCGTCCGCCAACGCACCAAGGCATCAGTTGAAGGCGACGTTCAGCCAGTCGGGTCTCACATAGGGTTCGCCCAGATCGCGCGCGACCAGTTTGTGAGCGATCGTGCCCTGATCCACTGTCAGGCCATTGGCGAGGTGGCGGTTGGCGTTGATCGCTTTGCGCGCGCCGAGCCCCGCGATCTGCATCACGAAAGGCAGGGTTGCGTTGTTCAGCGCGTAGGTCGATGTGCGCGGCACGGCGCCGGGCATGTTGGCGACGCAATAATGAAGTATCCCGTCCACGTCGTAGATCGGGTCTTCGTGGGTTGTGGCGTGGCTTGTCTCGAAACAGCCGCCCTGATCAATGGCGATATCGACCAGCACGGCGCCCGGCTTCATCGTTTTCAGCTGGGCGCGGCTGATCAGCTTCGGCGCCGAGGCGCCCGGGATCAGCACGGCGCCGATCACAAGGTCGGCTTCCTTGATCGCTTCGGCGAGGGAATGCGCAGTTGAGTACATCGTCTTCAGGCTGCCGCGGAACTGCTCGTCGAGCTGGCCGAGGCGGATATTGTTCCGGTCAAAAACGGTGACGTCCGCGCGCATGCCGACAGCGATCTCCGCCGCATGAGTTCCCGAGACGCCGCCGCCGATGATCACCACTTTTGAAGGCGCGACGCCTGGCACGCCGCCAAGCAGGATGCCGCGGCCGCGCTTGGTTCGCATCAGCGCCCAGGCCGCCACCTGCATCGACATCCGGCCAGCCACCTGGCTCATCGGGCGAAGCAGGGGAAGTCCGCCTTCGGAATCGGTCACGGTCTCGTAGGCAATCGCCAGACATCCGGATTTCATCAGGCCCTTGGCCTGGACCGGATCGGGGGCGAGGTGGAGATAGGTGAAGAGCGTATGGCCCGGCGTCAGGCGGGCGGTCTCTTCGGGCTGGGGTTCCTTGACCTTGACGATCAGCTCGCTGCCGCTGAACACCGCATCCGCATCCGGGGCGATCTGGGCACCAACCGACGTATAGGCCTCGTTGACGAACCCTGAATTCACACCGGCGCCGGACTGGACCAGTACGGTGTGACCGGCGCGGACAAGTTCGCCAACGCTCTCGGGAGTCAGGCCGACACGGGATTCCTGTTTCTTGATTTCAGTCGGAACGCCGATGCGCATAAAGCCTCTCCCCAGGGAAAGCCCATGCCTATAGCCGCGCAACTGCGCAATTTCCAGCCCTCGCAGACCGGTAAACGGAAAGAACCGTACGCGGGTAAAGGAACAAACCCCGCATACGGCTCATCGGATTGGCTAAGCTCGCCTGTTTACCTTACATGGACCGCGAAACGGTCAGCACAATCCGATCATCGGCGATTTCCACGCCGTCGATGTCCGTGCCCCAGTAGCGCAGATCGAAGCCGAAGCCGGCTGCTGCCGTTGTCGCGCCGAGCGACCAGTTGGTGTAGTCGCCGCCCGCATCGAACGAGTAGTTGCCGACGCTGCCGTCAATTCCGAAGTTTTCGCTGAGGGCAAAGCCGGCGGTGGCGTTGAGGTACATGTTCTTGTTGTCGGGGTCGTAATAGACTTCGCCGCCGACCGAGAGCCCGGCATCGAAGGAATAACCGAGCGCGCCTTTCAACTCGACGAAGTCGAGGTCGGAATCCTCGGAGTCCGGGTAGACGTAATAGATCACGCCGAGGTCCCAGGTCACGCCGTTGGCGAACTCGCTGGCGATACCGCCGTACAGGTCGACTTCGATATTGGCGTCGGAAGCATCGTCAAAGTCGACGTTGGCAGCCCAGACTCCCGCATAGAAAATGCCGTTGGCATAATCGAAGCCGCCCGAGATCGCCGGGTCGCCGTTCGATTGCGAGATACCGCGCCAGGTATAGTCGGTGGCCAGGGCCACGTTGCCGGAGAATTCGCCTTGAGCCTGAGCGGCGCCTGCCGCCGCGAACAAGGCCGCAGCGAGTAGGCTGGCCCGTGAGAGTTTGTTTGTCATTATGAAAGTCCTCGTTGGTGGTGCCGACTGTCTAGATTACGCCCGCGATCAGGCGCCATGCCGGAAACTGCCGTTTGTCGTAAAAATTGCGTAGCTGATCGTGGCGTAAAGTCGGCCCTCAAACCGCGATCGCCGGGGTTTTGGGCAGGCATTACCCCACTTGCCTCCGCTTTGTGCGATGCAGCGAATCCACACTTGTGTGTCGGATTCGCAACAGTCTGCAGCTTCAGCGGGCGACCAGCGGCGCGTAGCCGAGGTGCATGCCCGCGTCCACGAGCAGCGTCTCTCCCGTCACGTGCCGGGAAGCATCGGTGAGGAAGAAGACGGCCGAGTCTGCCACGTCATCAGGTCCGCTGGCGACATGCAAAGGCACCGAGGCGGCGACGCCGGCTTCCATCTTTGCGTATTGCTCGGCGCTCATCTCGTCCTTGAACCAGCGCGTACCGATGAAGCCCGGGCAGACGGCATTGACGCGGATGGCCGGAGCGAGCGCGCGCGCCAGGCTCAGCGTCATCGTGTTGAGCGCGCCCTTGGTGGCGGCATAAGCGACGGAGGATCCGATGCCGGTGACGCCGGCGATGGAGGAAACGTTCAGCACCGCTGAGGCGCGTCCCGTCTGCCGGTGCGCTTCGGCGAGCAGGTGCTTGACCTTCTGCAACATCAGGAAAGGGCCCGCGACGTTCACCGCATAGGTGTGCAGGAAGTCTTCGCGGGTAAGCGCGTCGAGATCCGAATGGTCGCGCGCATGTTTGGTGATGCCGGCATTGTTGACCAGAATGTCGAGCCGACCGGCCTGCGCGGCGGCTTCTGCGAGTTTTGCGCAACCTTCATCCGTCGAGACGTCGGCCTGCACGAGGCGCGCCTGCGCGCCCGCCTTCTGGCAGTCCGCAACGGTCGCTTCGCCGTCCGCAACCGACTTGGTGCAATTGATGATAACGCTGGCTCCGCGCTCGGCGAGGCGCAGCGCGATCGAGCGGCCGAGACCGGTGGCGGAGCCGGTGAC
>JBGTKN010000081.1:0-5662 GCA_041744615.1 Hyphomonas sp.
GCAAGCGCGTGCGAGGGGCGAGAAATGGGCTTCGCGCTCGGCCAATTCCCAGGACGCCACATGCGCAATCAGGGGATTGAACCGGGGCCGGCCCTTGTCTTCGTAAAGTCTGGCGACGGCCTCCGGGTTGGCGGCGTCCGCCGCTAGGCCATAGACGGTCTCCGTCGGGATCGCGACGAGACCTCCTTCGCTGAGGATTTCAGCGGCAAGGGCGATCGTTTCCGGCAGTATGGGGACTATGGGCGCGCTCATGGCGCGGCCATACCACCGCTCGGCCATGGCACAAACGGGGCGCTTACGGTTTACGTGTGGCGCGGCCAGAAATCGATACGGTTACTTCGTCCGCCACATACTTCGCGCCGGCATCGGATGTCTGCCCAAGATCAAGCGCCCTGCGCGAGAACCGGGCGGCGCCTTCGAGCCGCGCTTCGTCGCCGTCTATATCGAGTACGAAAGTCAGCGGTGCGCTGACAGGGTTGCCCTTCAGGGTCAGGGTCGCGGTGGCAATGTAGCCGCCGGTGGTCGTTGAAAAGTCAGTCAGTTCAACGGTCGCTTCCGGGAAAGTTGCCGTGTTGAACCATTCGCGGCCCTTCAGGCTGTCATCGTAAAGCTTTTTACCGGTCTTCGCCGTGCGCGTATCGACCTGCACCCGCACGGCGGCGCTCGCGAGCGCTTCCTGATCGAATTCCACGTCGGCCGACCAGGTTTCGAAGACACCGTCGAACCCCTTGCCTTCGTGCAGACCCGAAAACGTTATCTCGGATTTCTCATAGTCCACGAGCCAGTTGGACTCGATGCCCGAAGCGACGGGCGTGCTGGAATTGGCCCGACCAGAACCAAGAAGGGCAAGGGCGGCAATGGCAGCAAACAGAGCCAGACTTCCGCCGAATGCAAACAGGAAGCCGCGCGCCGGGAGGGCAGGTGGAGTAGATTTTCCGAACAGGCCGGGGATCATTTTCTTGAGCACGCCGTCTTCGGCGCCGAACTCATGCTTCACCGCACCGGCGACATGCAGCGCGAGGAGGCCAATGATCACCCATGCCCCCTTGCTGTGAAAGAATTCGACGAACTCGTACAGGTCTTCGCTGATAAGGTTCTCTGTGAAGGGCAGGTGAGGCCAGCTAACCAAGCCATAGAGCACGGTCGCGACCTGAAACGGCGAGACCGACACCATGAGCCAGCCGCCGAGCGGAATGCCGATCATCAACACGTAGAAGGCAATATGGACGACATGTGACGCCCTTTTCTCGCGCTTCGCCATTCCCTGGGGCAGGGGCGGTGGCGGGTTGGCAAATCGCCAAGCGAGCCTGGCAAGTGCCAGGAATAGGATCGTGATGCCGATCGACTTGTGAAGTTGGAAACGCGCCTCATTGTCTTCCATGTTCCAGCCAAGCCAGATCATGAAAAGCAGCAGCGCCGCCATCGCCCAATGAAGGGCAATGGCGACGCCGGTGTAGCGTGACGACGCTTCGGGATTCATTTGGACTATTCGCCGGCGACTTCGAGGAATTCCGTCTCGATAATCACTTCAACTTCGTCGCCGACGAAGGCAAGGTTTTCGGACATACCGAAGTCGGAGCGTTTGAGAGTCGTCGTGGCCGAGAAACCGATCCGGTCCTGGTCCGGGGTCCACGGCAGCTGAACCATGCCATTGTAGGTCACATCCAGCGTCACCGGTTTGGTCACGCCGAGGAAGGTCAGGTCGCCGGTTACCGTGCCGGTGTTCGGGCTGGATTGAGCCGCGCTCGTCGACTTGAAGACAATCTGCGGGTGGACCGTTCCGTTGAACCAGGTCGGGCTCATGGCGAGATCGTCATTCCAGGTTTCATGCGGGCTGTCCGGGTGGGTGCCCTTATAGTCGCCGACAAAGTCCGTCTCGACCGAAAGCGGATCGATCGTCACTTCGACCGAGTTTGCCGCCAGATCGCCAGGATTGAAGACGAGGGTAGCATCCACTGTCTTGAAGCGCGCGGTGTATTTCGAAATGCCGAGGTGGTTTACGCGCCAGATGACGGACGTGTGTGCCGGGTCAATCTCGTAAGTCGCGGCTTGTCCGTAAACGACTTCAGCCGCAGGGGCAGCTGATTCGGTGGTGGCAGCTGGCTCCGCAGCCTGAGGCGTGGCGGGCGCATCGGAGGCCTGTGTGCAGGCGGCGAGCACCAATGCGCTCGCGGAAATCAGGAAAAGTCTCATTGTGTTCGTCTCCAAAATACCCAACGGGTCGACCGCACAAGTAGTGCAGACTTTCCGTGTGTGCATCAGTTAAGCTATCACCTGGCGGGCATAACTCCTATTCAAGACGCGGAATACCAATGGCATACGACGCCCCGATTGACGAAATTGAGTTCTCTCTCAAGGAGATAGCGGGGATTGGTCAATTGTCCGGCTTGCCGGGCCTCGAGGCCTATGACGCGGACATCATCCGCCCCATTCTCGAAGAAGCGGCGAAACTCGCGCGTGACGTGTTGGCGCCGCTTAATCCAATCGGTGATTCGCAAGGCGCTTGCCTCGGCGAAGAAGGCGTGGCGGCGCCGGAGGGTTTCAAGGCGGCCTATGATGCTTTTCGCATTGGCGGGTGGATGGGCCTCGCGGCGCCGGAAGCCTGGGGGGGGCAGGGCCTGCCGCGCGCACTCGCGCTCGGCGTGATGGAAATGTTCCATTCCGCCAACATGGCCTTCGGACTTTGCCCGATGCTCAGCTACGGCGCCGTCGAAGCCTTGCTCGCGCATGGCAGCATTGATCAGAAACAGACCTACCTGCCGAAACTCGTCGCCGGGGACTGGACCGGCACGATGAATCTGACCGAGCCGCAAGCCGGCAGCGATGTCGGTGCACTCACTACCAAGGCGGCACCAAACACCGATGGCAGCTATGCCATTACCGGACAGAAAATCTACATTACCTGGGGTGATCACGACCTCGCCGAGAACATCATCCACATGGTTCTTGCGCGCCTTCCGGACGCGCCGAAGGGTTCAAAGGGCATTTCGCTGTTCCTGGTCCCGAAACTCCTCGTCAACCCGGATGGATCGCTCGGCGCACGCAATGCGGTCCGTTGCATTGGGTTGGAGAAGAAAATCGGCATCCATGCCAGCCCTACCTGCGTGATGGAGTACGCAGGCGCGACGGGATGGCTGATAGGCGAGGCCAACAAGGGGCTTGCCTGCATGTTCACGATGATGAACTCGGCGCGTCTGAACGTCGGCCTCGAAGGGGTCGGCGTGGGCGAGGCAGCATACCAGGCTGCATTCAACTATGCGAAGGATCGCAGGCAGGGAACAGCAGAAGGTGTGTCCGGACCCGCACCGATCCTTCATCATGCCGATGTGCGCCGTACACTGATCACGATGCGCGCGCGTGTAGCCGCCGCACGCGCCATTTGCTATGCCTGCGGTGTCTCGGCTGACCTCGCGCATGCCTCCGATGTGCCCTCAGTACGCGCCTCAGCTAAGGCGCGCGAGGACCTCCTGACACCGATCGCGAAGGCTTGGAGCACCGACATGGGCGTTGATGTCGCCAGCCTCGGCGTACAGGTTCACGGCGGCATGGGCTTCATGAGTGAAACCCTCGCCGCGCAGCTCTACCGCGATGCCCGGATCGCGCCGATCTACGAAGGCACCAACGGCATCCAGGCGATTGATCTCGTCGGCCGCAAGCTCGCCGGCAATGGCGGCGCCTCGATGCGCGCCATGCTCACGGAGATCGATGAAACGGTTCGCCTGGCGCGCTCCACCAACGATCCGCAATTTGTTCAGCTGGCTGAGCGTCTGTGGGCCGCCTCCAAGGCGCTGGCGGAAACGACGGACTGGATGCTCGCCCGCATGAAAGCCGAGGAGCAGGACAAGGCACTTGCCGGCGCGACAGCCTATCTCGCGTTGGCAGGTGACGTTATCGGCGGCCATTTCCTGGCTCGCGCCGCGCTCGCGGCGCGGCAGAAAGATCCCGATTTCCGCGCCCGGCAGATGGCACTGGCAGGATTCTTTGCCGAAACGTCGCTGGCCTCGGCGCCGGGCCGCGTACCCAGCATCACTGAAGGCGGCGACCGCTTCCTCGACAATAGCCGTGCACTCTTTGGAATCGAGTAGACCATGGCCGCCTGGACCAAAACCTTTGACGGTGCTGAGCCCGTCCGCATCAACAAGTGGCTCGCGCTGGAAGGCGTGTGCTCACGCCGCGAAGCCGACGCCCTGATCGAACAGGGGCTCGTCGAACTTGACGGCAAGCCTGTCACAGAACTCGGCGAGCGAATCGTCCCTGGACAGACGATCAAGTTGAATTCCAAGGCGGCGCAGAAGCTCGACAACCAGCTCTCGATCGTCCTCAACAAACCTGTCGGATACGTCTCCGGGACACCGGAACCCGGCGAAACGCCCGCTATCCGCCTGATCACCAAGGCCACGCTAAAGGGCGAAGCCCACGCGATCCCGGGTCGCAACAATAAGATGGCGCCGCTCGGCCGGCTCGACAAAGATTCCCGCGGCCTTCTGATCCTGTCGGAGGACGGTGTGTTGGCGAAAGCCGTCATCGGCCCGCTGAGCGAAGTGGACAAGGAATATGTGGTCAAGGTTCTCGGCGAGATCACGCCCGAGAAACTGGCGCTGCTGCGTCACGGCCTCGAACTCGACGGCCGCAAGCTTCGTCCCGCCAAGGTCAACGCCGAAGGCAAGGACACGCTCCGGATTGTGCTCTCCGAAGGCCGCAACCGCCAGATCCGGCGGATGTGTTCGCTCGTCCACCTGCGCGTCGCTGATCTCCAGCGCATTCGAGTCGGCCCGGTCGAACTCGGCAATCTTCCGGAAGGTAAATGGCGCCCGCTCAGCCACAAGGAACGCGCGGCCCTGATCGCGGCAAGCGTGGGCAAGGCGGCGGAGGCCAAGTCTGCCAAGAAGGCGCCTGCGCCGGGGCCAAAGGCGCGCAAGTCGTCTTCCGGGAAATCCAAGGAAGTCGCCTCGGAACTGGCCCCGAAAGTTCCTTACCGCACCCGCAACTATGGCCTGACGGGGGAAGGCTTCCGGCGGACCAAACTGCCTCCGCGGCCCCGCAACCCGATCAAATAGCATTCCCCTGCGTGACGGCTCGACGCGCCTCATTGCCGGGGTATCGTGCCGGAATGGATGGATTTGAATACGCACCGACAAGCCGCTTCGGGCTGGATTATCCCTTCGGGGACGTGACGCCGGGCCTTGGCGAGACGCTTCCCGTCGCGCCCGGAATCGAATGGGTGCGCATGCCGCTGCCGTTCTCACTGAAGTTCATCAATCTCTGGCTCATCGATGACGGCGACAGCTGGACCATCGTGGACACGGGGCTCCCGCTCCCGGAAACCAAATCTGCATGGCGCCAGCTGCTTGATGCCCGCGTCACGCCGCAGAAACCGCTGAAGCGCGTTATCATCACCCACATGCACCCGGATCACGTCGGCAGCGCCGGTTGGCTCTGCCACAAGTACGGCGCCGAACTCTGGATGAGCCGTCTGGAATACATCACCTGCCGGATGCTGGTCGCAGATACCGGACGTCAGGCGCCAGCGGTGGCCACCGAGTTCTACCGCCGGTCCGGATGGGGCGAGGCGGCGCTCGACAACTACAAGTCGCGGTTCGGAGGGTTCGGAAGGGGCGTCAGCCTCATGCCGGATGCCTACTATCGCCTGTCGGATGGCGAT
>JBGTKN010000082.1:0-2536 GCA_041744615.1 Hyphomonas sp.
GGCAAGCGGGCGATCATCTCGCATGACGCGGGGGCGGACGCCGCGCTGTTCGAGACGGCGATCCGTGCAGCTGGAACGCTCCGGGAGCGGACGAGCGCGGCAGCGGGCGCGCCGGTGTTCATCTGCGGCATGCCACGGACGGGCACAACGCTGGTGGACCGGATCCTGTCTAGCCACAGCCAGCTGACCTCTGCCGGAGAGCTGACCGACTTTGCGCTTTGTCTCAAACGGATGGCGAAGACGCGCTCGAACCTTGTGCTTGATCCGGAGACGCTGGACGCGGCAGCCGGCGCGGACCTGACGGAGCTTGGCGGACGCTATATTTATGGCGTGCGGGACGCGCTCGGGCTGGCGGGCCGGTTCACTGACAAGATGCCGCTGAACATTATGCTCGCCCCAGTGATCCTTGCGGCGCTTCCTGAAGCGCGTATCATTTGTCTGCGGCGGCACCCGGCCGATACCGTGCTGTCGAACTACCGGCAGATGTTTGCGACGAGCTTCTCTTATTACAACTATGCCTACACGCTTGAGGACACGGCGCGCTACTTCGTGCAGTTCGACGGGATGGTCCGGCATTTCCAACATGCGCTCTCGCCGGAGCGGTTCACCGTAGTGCATTATGAACGGGTGGTCGCTGACCTTGAGACCGAGGCGCGGCGCCTGCTGGATTTCTGCGAACTGCCGTTCGAGGAGCAGTGTCTCGCGTTCCACGAGAATGCCGCGCCGGTTGCCACCGCCAGTTCGGCTCAGGTGCGCGAACCGCTGTATACGACCGCGCTGGGCCGGTGGAAGCGGTATGAGGCGGGGTTGAAACCGGCGCTCGACATCCTCGAAGCGGCGGGTTGCGTTGCGGCAGGCGAAAGATCGCGCTGCTGACCACTGGCGGAATGCGCACACGGCGTTAGGTTGCAGCGCGAACTCAAAGGATGAGACCATGAAACAACGCCGCCTGGGCAAGAGCCCGATCTTCGTGTCCGACATCTGCATGGGTACGATGACCTTCGGGTCGCAGACCGACGAGGCCGAGGCCTTCCGTATCCTCGATGCAAGCTATGAGGCGGGCATCAATTTCTATGACACGGCTGAGAACTATCCCGTACCGCCGGATTCCAAATGGGCTGGGCGGACGGAGGAAATCTTCGGGCGCTGGATGCAGACCAAGGACCGCGACTCGATCATCCTCGCCACCAAGGTGTGCGGGCCGTCTCACGGCTGGATCAAGGGATCGCAGCGGGCCGGCATGACCGCGCTCGACCGGCACAATATCCGCCGCGCGGTTGAAGCGAGCCTCGACCGTCTGCAGACGGATTATATCGACCTTTACCAGACCCACTGGCCGGACCATGGCACCGCCTATGACGAGACGATGGACACGCTGGACGAGCTGGTGCGCGAGGGCATCGTGCGGATAGTCGGCTGTTCGAACGAGGATGCCTGGGGCCTGATGAAGTCGATCGCGGCATCAGAGCGGCTCGGCACGGTCCGCTATCAGACGATCCAGAACAATTTCTCGCTGAACAACCGACGCTTCGAAGATGCGCTGTCGAAAGTGTGCAAGGAAGAGGGCGTGAGCCTGATCCCCTATTCTCCTATCGGCGGCGGCGTGCTCTCGGGCAAGTACAATGGCGGGGCGACGCCGGAAGGCGCTCGGTTCTCTGCCTACCTGAAGCTTGGCGGGCGGCAGGCGACGATGGCCAAACGCTTCGTCAACGAGAAGTCGCTCGCGGCGACCGAGCGCTACATAAAGATCGCGGCGGACGCCGGCATCAGCGTCGTGACGCTGGCAACGGCTTGGTCGAAACAGCATGACTTCGTCGCCTCGACGATCGTCGGCGTGTCGAAGTTTGATCAGCTTGCGGACATCCTGGCGGCGATTGACCTTGAGCTGTCGCCGGAGGTGATGAAGGCGTGTGATGCGGTGACGAAGGATATTCTGTACCCGATGGGGTAAGGTGAAGGGTTTCTCGCCGGCGCTCCAAGCCTCGTTTCCCGCTCGGGCAGGGGTTAAGTGGCGAAGCTCGCAGGTTCATCCGCGCAAACGATCAGGCCCCCGCCTCCATCTTTGGGAGGTCGGGAGCCTTTGCCTTTGTTTCCCACCAAAGCTCGTTCAGAGCGGCGCGCTAAGCAGCCTTTGACTTGGTGAGGACTTCGCGTTTGCCGGCGTGGTTGGGGGCGGAAATGACGCCCTCTTCCTCGAGCCGGTCGATCAGGCCGGCGGCCTTGTTATAGCCAACCTTGAGGCGGCGCTGGAGATAGGAGGTCGAGGCGCGCTGGTCGCGGATGACGACCTGGACGGCTTCGGCAAACAGGGAATCGTCGTCCTCGCTGCCGCCTTCGCCCATGCCGAGCATGGCGTCCATGACCGGCGATCCGCTGGAGCCATCATCTTTGGCTTCGACGACATCCATGACATAATCCGGCTCGCCCTGCTCGCGCAGCCAGTCGGCGACCGAGCAGACTTCCTCGTCGGAGACGAAGGGGCCATGCAGGCGCTGGGTTTTCTTGCCGGGCTCCTGGTGGAGAAGGTCGCCGTTGC
>JBGTKN010000083.1:0-3204 GCA_041744615.1 Hyphomonas sp.
CCGCTGATCGACCTGATCGCCGACCGGCGCACGCGCCGCGGCCCGGAAGACGGCACGATCTACCTGTCGGACGAACAGGCCCGTGCGATCCTGAACCTGCCGCTGCACCGCCTCACCGGTCTCGGTCGCGACGAGATCGGCAACGAGGCCCGCGGCCTCGCCGCCAAGATCGCTGACCTGCTGGATATCCTGCGCTCGCGCCCGCGCATTCTCGAGATCATCAAGGGCGAACTGAACGAGGTGAAAAACAAGTTCGCCGTGCCGCGCCGCTCCGCCTTCACGCAAGGCGGCACCGACATGGACGACGAGGACCTTATCGAAGTCGAGGACATGGTCGTCACCGTCACGCATGGCGGCTATGTCAAGCGCACGCCGCTGGCCGCCTACCGCACGCAGAACCGCGGCGGCAAGGGCCGCTCCGGCATGGCGATGAAGGACGAGGATTTCATCGTCCGGGTTTTCACCGCAACGACGCATACGGAAATCCTGTTCTTCTCCTCTGCCGGCATGGTCTACAAGGAGAAGGTCTGGCGCCTGCCGATCGGCGGGCCGACCTCGCGCGGCAAGGCGCTGGTCAATATTTTCCCTCTGGCTACGGATGAACGCATCGAGAGTGTGCTTCCGCTGCCGGAAGACGAGAAAGCGACCGAAGACCTCGACGTGATGTTCGCCACCCGCAGCGGCGGCGTGCGCCGCAACAAGCTGGCCGATTTCATCCGCGTCAACCGCGCGGGCAAGATCGCTATGAAGCTCGATCCGGGCGACGGCATCGTGTCGGTGCAGGTCTGCTCCGACAAGGAAGACGTGATGCTGACGACGGCGCTCGGCCAGTGCATCCGCTTTGACGTGACCGAAGTGCGCGTCTTCGCGGGCCGCGATTCGACCGGCGTGCGGGGCATCCGCCTCGGCGACGGGGACGAGGTGATCTCGATGGGCATCCTGCGCCATATGGACGTGACCTCCGAAGAAGCGCGCGCCTACCTGAAACACGCCGCCGCGATGCGGCGGGCGGCGACCGGCGAGGAGGAAGAAATCTCCGAGGACGATGACGAACCCGTAGCCGAGGCGGCGCTGTCGCCGGACCGGATCGCGGCGCTCGGCGCGGCCGAGGAGTTCATCTTCACGGTGGCCGATGACGGCATGGGTAAGCGTTCGTCCGCCTATGACTACCGCGTCACCGGACGCGGCGGCAAAGGCCTGGTCGCCCAGAATATCTGGGGCCGTGACAAGAAGGGCGGGCCGGTCAAGCGGGTCGCGCAATCCTTCCCCGTGGGCGAAGGCGACGAGGTCATGCTGGTCACCAATGCCGGCCAGCTGATCCGCACACCGGTGGACCAGATCCGGATTGCCGGACGGTCAACTGGCGGGGTCTGGGTGCTGCGCACCAATGGCGACGAGAAGGTAGTTTCGGTTGCGCGTCTTGTCGAAGACGGTGAAGCCGGTATGGATAAGGACGAGGGCGGACAGGGTTGAGCCTGCCGGACGACTGGACTGGTTACTGGAGGGCCGCACGTGCGCCGAATTGGACTTTACCCCGGCACTTTCGATCCGCCGACGAACGGTCATATCGACATCTTCGGCCGGGCGATGAAGCTGGTCGACGAGCTGATCATCGGCGTCGCGATCAACGAGTCGAAAAAGCCGCTTTTCTCGCTGGAAGAACGGGTCGCGATGGTGAAGGCCGAGACGGCGCGCCTGAACGGGCCGGGGCTGGCCGAAATCCGTGTGATGCCCATGCACGGGCTGCTGATGAAGTTTGCCGAGGCCTGCGGCGCCCAGATCATCGTGCGCGGCCTGCGCGCGGTGCAGGACTTCGAATACGAGTTCCAGATGACGGCTATGAACGAGCAACTGAATCCCGACATTGAAACCGTCTTCCTTATGGCCGATGTTCGCCATCAGGCCGTTGCCTCCCGGCTCGTGAAGGAAATCGCGAGCCTTGGCGGCAACATCGCACCGTTCGTCACGCCTGACGTGAGAATGGCGCTGTTGGAGAAGTACAAGAAATGAAACGTGTCGCGTTTGGAATTGCTGCCGGCCTTCTCGGGCTGGCCTTGCCCGCATGCGGGGATACTGCGGCGGAAGCCGTCTGGACGCTGGGCGCCGGGGTGGAGACGCCGGATGAAGCGGGCTGGCGCGCCGTCGATCCGGCCAACCTGATCGTGCTCGAGACCAGCAAGGGGCGCATCCTGATCGAAGCGTTCCCGGACGTGGCGCCCAAGCATTATGCGCAGTTTACCAAGATCATCAAATCCGGCGATCTTGACGGCACGACCTTTCACCGCGTGATCGACGATTTCATGGCGCAGGGCGGCGACATCTGGGCCAAGAAGGGCGCCGATCGCGGCTGGCCGGGAATTCCGGGTGAATTCACATTCCGGCGCGATGTGGCGGCCGTGCCGCTCGACGCCGTGATCGGCCCCGAGGACACTGGCAAGAACGGCTACCTCAACGGTTTCCCGATGCTGACGCAGCCGTCCTTCTTTGCGGAAATGTCCGCGGACGGACTGGTTGCGACCTCCATCCCGCACTGCAAGGGTGTGCTGTCAACGGCGCGAACGGATGATCCGAACTCCGGCGACACGCAATTCTTCCTGATGCGCGAACACTCGCCACACCTCGACAAGCAGTACACATCCTGGGGCCGCGTGATTGCGGGGCAGGATGTCGTGAAATCGCTCAAGAAGGGCGCGCCGGGCAGTGGCACGGTGGAAGATCCGGACCTGCTGACTTCGGCGAAAATGGCAGCGGACATGCCGGAAGCGAGCCGTCCGAAAGCCTGGGTGCTGCGCACGGATACCGAAGCCTTTGCGGCCGAACTCGCCACCAAGGGCGAGGTGGATGTGTGCGATCTGCCGGCCATTCCGGCGATCGTGAAGTAACCGCAGGCTTGACGCTTTGGCCGTGCCCGCGCGATGAGCGCAGCCATGGACCTGACCCAATTCAACTTCGACCTTCCTGAAGCGCTGATCGCGCTGCGCCCCGCCGAACCGCAGGATGCGGCGCGGCTGCTGGTAGTGCACGGCGACGGGCAGCTGGAGGATGCCAGCGTACGCGACCTGCCGTGTTATCTCGCACCCGGCGATGTGCTCGTGTTCAACGACACGCGCGTCCTGCCTGCCGCGCTGAAAGGCGTGCGTCCGGCGCGCGACGGGGTGAGCCGGGACGTCAATGTCGATGTGAACCTCGTCGAGCGGATCGACG
>JBGTKN010000084.1:0-2006 GCA_041744615.1 Hyphomonas sp.
CCACTCGTTAGTGATCGTCTCCTGGCGCTTCAGATCCACGACCGTGAAGTCGGCATGATAGCCTTCGGCGATGCGGCCCTTGTCGGCGAGGCCGAAGACGCGTTGCGGGCCGGCGCTAGTCAGTTCGACAAACCTCTGCAGGCTGAGCTTTCCGTCGTTCACGTGGGTGAGCATGATCGGCACCATGGTCTGCACGCCGGGCATGCCCGAGGGCGAAGCGGGATACGGCCGCGCCTTCTCTTCCTGGGTGTGCGGGGCGTGGTCGGAACCCATAACGTCTATGATGCCGGCATTGACTGCGCGCCAGAGGGCCTCGCGGTGGCGGGCCTCGCGGATCGGCGGGTTCATCTGGGCATAGCCTTTCAGGCGCTCGTAGCAGTCTGGCGCGGCAAGGGTCAGGTGTTGCGGCAGGCATTCGACCGAGGCAACGTCCTTGGCGTCACGCAGGATGTCGAGCTCTTCGGCGGTGGAGATGTGCAGCACGTGGATGCGCTTACCGGCGGCGCGGGCGATGCGCAGGAGGCGCTTCGTCGACATGACGGCGCTTTCCACGTCGCGCACTTCCGGGTGGCTGGTCCAGTCGCCGGTGCGGGCAAGCGGGCGGCGTTCAGCGAGACGGTACTCGTCCTCGGAGTGGAAAGCGGCGCGGCGCTTGATCGCCTTGATCACCGCTTCGACGCCGGCATCGTCATGGACTAGCAGGTCGCCGGTTGAGGCGCCCATGAAGACCTTGACGCCGCAGCAGCCCACCATGCGCTCCATCTCGGGCAGCAGGTCCGTATTGGTATGCGTCGCGCCGGCATAGAAGGCGTGGTCGATGTCCATGCGTCCCTTTGCGCGGGCGAGCTTGTCGAGCATCAGGTCCGGCGTGATCGTGGACGGGTTGGTGTTCGGCATCTCGAACACGGCCACCACGCCGCCGAGAGCGGCGGAGCGCGCTTCGGTCTCGAGGTCGGCCTTGTATTCGAGGCCTGGCTCGCGGAAGTGGACCTGGGTGTCGATGACCCCGGGCAGGATGTGGAGGCCGCTGGCGCCGTAGATTTCGCCGGCAGCAGCCTGGGAGAGGTCGCCGATGCGGGCGATGCGCTCGCCGATGATGCCGATGTCGGTGCGGGCTTCGCCGCCGGGAGTGACGACGGTGCCGCCGCGCAGAATGAGGTCGAAGATCTGGGTCATGGCGGGCCTTATCGCGCCGGAGCGGGGAAATGTCACGCGGGGCTCGCGGCGCGCAGCCGGGGCTGGGCTGTTGAAAGTCGGCATTGTTTGGCTAGGCCCTCACCTCCCACCGCTTCGCGGCGGGTCGGCTCGGGACGATTGCAGTGCAATCGCTTTTCCCTCGCGGTCCCGGAACGAGTACAGTAAATCGCATGTGGTTTCCCGAGCAAGGGGGACCCAATACCGAGCTATGGGAGGTGAGGGTCTGTTCGCTTGGAAGTTTCTGAATGATCATGCAGAGAGTATAAATCCGTGGGCGGAGGTGTAGCGGACGGATTGGGGGAGTATTTTATAGCGGCTTGAGGAGGTTGGAGCTTATTCTTTGGGAGGGGTGGTTTGTAGGCACAATTTTGACGCCTGCCCTTTTTAACCTCGTTCACCGCGTCGAGCGCCGTCCATACTGGATGGCGATTTTTTCTCATCGATTCTCATCCTTTTTCGTCTGACGCCTGTGGACCATCATCCTGTCGCTGCGAATTCCGAGGTTGACGACCGACCGGGGTTGCGCGGGTCTACTTGAAGGAGACTTGACCCTCGCAAGTGCGGCGCACAAGAAGGGGCGTTCACATTTCAAGGGTTTTCATGTCCCGGTCTGCTGTGCGTCCGATTGTTTCGTCCCGGCTTCGTGCGGTGGCTATCGGGCTGGCGGGCGTCGCGGCGTTGACGATGTCGTCATACGTATCGCTGCCGATGGCGCCGGTGCCGGTGACGCTGCAGACGCTGGTCGTTGTGCTGCTCGGCGCGGTGGCGGGCCCGCGGATGGGAGCGGCGATTGTGCTCAGCTGGCTGGG
>JBGTKN010000085.1:0-4850 GCA_041744615.1 Hyphomonas sp.
GCCACCGTCAGCATGTCGCTGGCCTGCCGGAGATAGGCTTTCTCCAAAGCGGCGCGCGGCTTGTCCGGCGTGTACAGCCAGCATCCGCCGAGCAATAAAGCCGCCAGCGTCACGCCGAGAAGAATCGTTCCCAATTTCAACGTCGCCTCGCTCTATGCCCTTCAGTGAACATAGGCCGATGTGAAATCAGCGCCAGCCTGCCTCGGCCTAGGCTTTCGCTTTCGCCCGCATGCCAATCATCCGGTCCAAGGCTGCGTCCGCGTCGCGGATGATGTCGCTGACGATGGCCGCCACCGGCTTCACTTCGCGCACGCCGCCGGCCGACTGGCCCATGGCAAAACAGCTCGTGTCCGGGTTCAGTTTCGCCTCGTCCGTAATGCCGCCGATGCCGCCGATCACGCCGGTCTGGGTCGAATGGATCGCCTGGAAGGGGAATGGCTTGATGTCCTGCGGGCGGGTTTCCCAGTCGTTGATGTAGTCGTTCGTGCGGCAGCGCATCGGTTTGCCCGAATAGCAGCGCGTGCGGGTCGTGTCGGTGTCGCCCGCCTCGACCACGGCGTTCTTGTACATGTTGGCAGCGTGGGCTTCGGCGGAAGCGATGAAGCGGGTGCCCATCCAGACGCCTTCGGCGCCAAGCGCGAGGGCGGCGGCTAGGCCTCGCCCGTCATAGATGCCCCCGGCGGCGATCACCGGGATTCTCACCGCTTCGACGGCCTGCGCCACCAGTGGCATCGTGCCGACGAGGCCGGTATGCCCGCCGCCTTCGCCGCCCTGGAGGATGACCGCGTCGCAGCCGGCTTCCTCGGCCTTGATCGCGTGCTTCACGGCGCCGCCGACCACCATAACCTTCACGCCCGCCGCCTTCAGCCGCGCCATGATCGGCAGCGGCACGCCAAGGCCCGCCACGAACGAATCCGCGCCCCCCTTGATGATCACGTCCACAGATTCCTCAAGGCTCTCGGGGCTGGCGGCCAGCAGGTCCACGCCAAACGGCTTGTCGGTCAGCTCACGCACCTTCTTCATCTGGCCGGCGATAAATTGGGGCGAGGTGCCCGCCATGCCGAGCACGCCGTAGCCGCCCGCATTGCACATCGCGGCGCAGACTTCGGCATAGGAAACCCCTCCCATGCCGGCGAGCATGATCGGATGTTGGACGTTCAGCAGGTCAGTCAGCCGGGTTTTCAGCGCCATCAGAGTCTCTCCGTCAATTAAGTTTCAGTGCTCGATCCTTAGGCTGGCGCCGCCGCGTCAACGCAAGAGACTTCGACGAAATGCATCTCCTGTCGCATTTGAAACAGATTTGCCGCCGATTTGCCGCAATCTGGCCCCGATCAAGAGGCATGAGCGCAATCGTCCGCGGAATATCCCGCCGGGCAGGGTGTCAAAAGAGGGAAACTCCAAATGACGAAACTGTTTGTCGGCGCTGCCGCTGCAATGCTTTTCGCTGGTGCCGCTTTCGCAGGTGAGCCAGCCGTTGAAACTGAAATCGTGGAAGCTGAAGTGGCCATCGAAGCCACTGAAGTCGAAGCGGAAGTCGAAGCCGTTGAAGCCGAAGGCGACGCTGAAGTCGAAGCCGTCGAAGTCGAAGCTGAAGCTACTGAAGAAGCCCCTGCCGAGTAATCGGCAGACCCGGCTTCACGTTGCCCTCACCCATTCGGGTGGGGGTTTTGTGCAACCAAAGCGGGACGATCTGACGGCGCTGTAGAATTAACTTTCAGCAATGTTGAACAAGTGCTAGAGCACCGATCGTTCGCAAGAACACTTAACAGGGGTACTACCATCATGAAAATGCTCGTCCTTGCTGCCGCCGCTGCCTCGGCTCTCGTTCTCGCCGCTTGCGGCGCCACCGAAGAAGCTGCTCCGGCTGCTGAAACCGCAACTGTCGAAGAAGTAGCTGTCGAAGCTGCTGAAACGACCGAAGAAGCTGTTGTCGAAGCCGTCGAGGCTATCGAAGCCGGCACTGAAACTGCTGTCGACGCAACGGCTGAAGCCGTCGCAGAATCGACCGAAGCTGTCGAAGAAGCTGTCGAAGAAGCTACCACGCCGGAGTGATCTCCGCGTCGGTCTTCGGACTGAAATGATTGAGGCCGCATCCTTCGGGATGCGGCCTTTTTCATTGCCTCGCGGTGCGCGGCGCGAATCAGAACTTTGCGTAGCCGCCATCGACCACAAGCGTGTCGCCGGAATGATACTTCGAGGCGTCCGACGCGAGGTAGACCGCGATGCCGCCGAAATCGGCCGGCTCGCCCCAGCGACGGATCGGCACGCGGGTTATGACCTTCGTCGCGAACGCGTCATTGCCCTGCGCGCCTTCGGTCATGTCGGTGGCGATCCAGCCGGGCAGGATGGAGTTGGCGCGAATGCCGTACCGGCCATACTCGACCGCGCAGGCGTTCATCATGGCGATCAGGCCGCCCTTGGTATGGGCGTAGGCCTGGTTGCGGCCAGCGCCTTCGATGCCGGCCAGCGAGGCCGTGCCGACGAGGCTGCCACCCGGATCACCCGCCTTGGCGCGCCCCACCATCGATTTGGCCGCCTCGCGCAGCGTGAAAAACGCGCCTTCTGAGTTGATGCGCTGATTGTAGCGCCAGGTGTCCAGCGTCATCGTCTCGAAGCCCAGCGAACCACGGCCGACACCCGCGTTCGCGATGCACGCGTCGATGCGCTTGAATTCTTCCTCGGCCTCTTTCATCGCCTTCACGACCTGGTCTTCCTCGCTGACGTCGACCACCCAGGCCTTCACCTTGCCGGTGCCGAGCTTCGAGGCGGACTTCACGGCCGACGCATTGTCATCCGCCTTGCGGCCCCAGATCACGACATCCGCATTGGACGCGGCCAGCGCCTCCACCATGCCGAGCCCGATGCCCTTGTTGCCGCCGGTAACGACGCAGACCTTGCCGGTGAGATCGAAAGGTTTGTAGGTCATGACGAAAGCTCCTCCCTGGAAATGTTCTGGTATCTTGACCCTCTACACAGACCTGACGCTAGGGCGGGTCAAGGGGTCGCGAGGATCAGAACTCGCGCTGCGATTTCCCTAGCGACAAAAAAGTAAGCTCGCTTTCTTGATCTTGCGCCGTGATCTGTCAGTGGATCAGGAGCTTCAGGATTTTCCTTTAACCGAAACGATCTCTTTCGCCGCCGCGATCACCCGCCGCGTCTCGGACCACAGCGGCAGCTCCGCCAGACGTGCGGGAGAGATCCACTCGGCATGGTCCGCGTCATCGCCCGCAACCGGCACGCCCGAGATCCACACCGCGGCATAGTCGAACAACAGGTAATGGCGCGCGACGGCGCCTGTCGTGCGCGAGGTGAAGATCGCGTCGACCACATCGACGAGGCCCACGAGCCGCGCGGTCACGCCGGTCTCTTCCGCCAGTTCACGCAGCGCCGCCGCTTCGGCCCGCTCACCAAACTCGATGCGCCCGCCGGGGATCGACCAGTCGCCCGCCAGCGGCTTCGTGCCCCGTCGGATCAGCAGCACATCCTCGCCCTTGAAACAGATGGTCCCGACAGCGGGTTGCGGCTTGCCGGTCATCGTGCGCGCTCCAGCAGCGCGACGGCCTCGACATGCGCCGACCACAGGAACTGGTCGATGGGGTGTATACGGATGATCCTGTAGCCGCCGTCCACCAGCGTGCGCAGGTCTCGCGCCAGCGTCGCCGGATCGCAGGAGACATAGGCAACCCTCGGCACGTTGGACTTTGCAATCTCCGCCACTTGCGCAGCCGCCCCCGCGCGCGGCGGATCCAGCACGAGGCCGTCAAACCGGGCAAGTTCGCGGGCGCCGTACGGATTGCGGAACAGGTCGCGCACTTCGGCTGTCACCGGCTTCAGCCCATGCGCCGCGCGCACCGACGCCTTCAGCGCCTCGACCGCGGCCATATTGCCTTCAGCGGCCAGCACACTTGATTCAGCCGCGAGGCGCAACGCGAATGTGCCGCATCCGGAGAAAAGGTCTGCAACGCTCGCGGCGAACTTGAGATGCTCGCGCACGATCCGCTCCATTTCCGCTTCGGCCTCGGCGCTGGCCTGCAGGAAACCGCCCGGTGGGGGAAAGAGCTGCGCCGCGCCAGCGGGAAGGCTTGGCCGCCTCTCGGTCAGCACGTCTGCGCCCTCCATAGATACGCGCGCAAAGCCCGCCTGCAGCGCCGCGCTCGCCGCTTCCGCGCGGGCGAGCGCCATCACGTCCTTGCCAAGGCCCGTGATATGCAGGTCGAGCCCCGAACACGTCTCCGTGACCAGAAGGCCAATTCCGTCCTTGCCAGTGAGCAGATATCCCGCGATCTCCTTCAGCCGCGGCAACGCCGTCACGATTGCCGGGCGCGCCACCGGGCATTCGCTGATCGCCACCAGCTCATGGCTCTTGCGCGCATGAAAGCCGATCGCCACCTGCTTGCCCATGCGCTTCGCCGTGAACGCTGCCCGCCGGCGCGACCCTGGCGGCGTGGTCCAGGTCTCCGCAACGTCGGCGTATAGTCCACGTGCGCTCAGTGTGCGGAGGATCTTCTCCCGCTTGAAAATCGCGTAAGACGCCGGCGCCATATGCTGCAGCGCGCATCCGCCGCACGTACCGAAATGCCTGCACACGGGCACGGCGCGGTCCTGCGAAGGCACCAGCACCTCCACCAGTTTCAGCCGCTCGCCCGCGCCGTCCACGCACACGGTCTCGCCCGTGAGGGTAAACGGCACATTCACCCACACGCCATGCTCCTGAGCCCGCCCGTCGCCCTGAGCGCCAACCGTTTGGATCGTCAAGTTGCGCGAGCCGGAGGCAGGCAGGTCATGCAGGGTAGGCATCCGGTCTCCGGGGGTGGCGGTGATCTGCGCACTCCGTTAGCAGGGGCAGGCCG